>CALHID010000199.1 GCA_938030835.1 uncultured Actinomyces sp.
CCTCCACCCGAGCTCGGACGAGCGCACCCCCATGGAAATCCTGCTCCTAGAAGCCAAGCCTGTGCTTGCCAACGCGGACTTCATGGGTATTCCGCAGGCCGAGGCCGTGGCCCGCCGCCTGACCCGCTTCCTGACCGCCGGCGGCAGGGATGCGGCAACCCCCGTCGGTAAGCCCGATCCGAAGCGTTCCCAAGACCTCATGGAATTGCTCAATATCGGAGATATTCGCGATTTCGATGCCGATCACCAGTGGAAGCGCAGGGTTGGTCGTGACCGCTTGCGCGTACCTTTCGCAGTGACCCCCGAGGGCATCCCGGTTGTCTTGGACATCAAGGAAGCTGCCCAGCAGGGTATGGGTCCCCACGGCCTGCTGATCGGTGCGACCGGTTCAGGTAAGTCCGAAGTGTTGCGTACCCTGGTTTTGGCCCTGGCGCTTACTCACTCTCCCGAACAGCTCAACTTCGTTTTGGTCGACTTCAAGGGTGGCGCGACCTTTGCGGGCATGTCTGATCTGCCCCACGTCTCGGCCATGATTTCAAACCTGGAATCGGAACTGTCCCTGGTTGATCGTATGGAGGACGCTCTCCACGGCGAAATGGTTCGTCGCCAGGAGATCTTGCGCGACGCAGGCAACTACGCCAACGTCACTGATTATGAAGAGGATCGTTTGGCTGGGAAACACAACTATCCCGTGCTTCCAGCGCTCTTCATCATCCTCGACGAGTTCTCGGAACTTCTGACCGCGAAGCCCGACTTTGGTGAGCTCTTCGTCGCGATTGGTCGTCTGGGCCGCTCATTGTCAATCCACATTCTGCTCTCCTCGCAGCGCCTGGAGTCCGGCAAGCTCAAGGGCTTGGATTCGCACCTGTCCTACCGCATTGGTCTGAAGACCTTCTCCGCCTCTGAATCTCGAGAAGTCCTGGGCGTGACGGACGCCTACGATCTTCCTCCCTACCCGGGTTCGGGCTTCCTCCAGCCGGGTACTGACCAGCTGATCCGTTTCCGCGCCTCCTACGTCGCAGCCCCGCCGCCGCCTCGTAGCGTTCTACCGAGTGCGCAGGCCGAAACCGCGCGTATTCGCCTGCTGCCTTTCTCGCTGGGAGAGGTCCTGGATGAGACTCCCGAGGATGACGTTCCCGAGGGCGGCCTCGTTGCTCCCGGCGATGAGCGCTGGGAGGGCATGACGGAAATCGACATCGCGGTGGCGCGCATGAAGGGCAAGGGAATGCCCGCCCACCAGGTGTGGCTGCCGCCTTTGGATGTTCCCGACACCATGGATTCACTCATGCCGGACCTGGCCGTGGATCCCGAGCTTGGCTTCATCTCGCACGAATGGCGTGCGAAGGGACCGCTGCATATCCCCATGGGTATCGTCGACCTTCCGCACGAACAGCGGCGCGAGGTTTTGGAATACGACTTTGCCGGTGCCGGCGGTCACATGTCGATCCTCGGTGGTCCACTTTCAGGTAAGTCGACCGCCTTGCGTTCTGTGGTCATGGCGCTGTCCCTGACCCATACACCTAAGGAAGTTCAATTCTTCGTCATCGATTTCTCGGGTACTTTTGCCGCTTTCGAGGGTGCCGCTCACGTTGCAGGTGTTGCCTCTCGAGAGGATGAGGACATCTTGAACCGTATGGTCTCTGAAATTGAGGGCATCATCGAGGACCGCGCTGCCTACTTCCGTGCGAACCGCATCGACTCCATGGCGACCTATCGTCGAGGCCGTGCACAGGGACGCTTTGACGATGGTTACGGTGATATCTTCCTTATCGTCGACGGCTGGGGAACCCTGCGAAGCGACTTCCCTGATGCGGAAGATCGCATTCGCCTCATGGCTGAGCGCGCGCTGTCTTTCGGCGTTCACTTCATTGCCACGGCACTGCGCAAGATGGACTTCCGCCTTCAGATGCAGGACATTTTCGGCTCCCGCATGGAGCTGCGTATGGGTGATCCTTCGGATTCGGAGTTCCGCCGTGAAAAGGGAAGCAAGGTTCCCGAGGGGCGCCCGGGCCGCGGCCTGTCGATGACGGGTCACCACATGCTTGTTGCCTTGCCGCGTGCCGATGCGATCCATGATCCTCAAACGATCGGTGAAGGTGTCGAGGCGACCCTTGTTCGCATCGCTTCTGCGACCGAACCTGGCCCGCGTCTGCGTTTGCTCCCCGAGAAGATCACCGTTTCTCAGATCGAGGCCATTCATGGTCCACAGAAGAGGATCGTGCTGGGTCTGGAAGAACGCCGCTTGAGTCCGTGGACTTTCGATCCGGAAAACGAATCGCACATGTACGTTTTTGGCGATGCGAAGTGCGGAAAGAGCTCTTTCTTGCGCAACTTGGGCAACCAGGTCTTGGCCAAGCCGGGAAGCCGGCGCGCCATGCTAGTCGTTGTCGATGTTCGTCGCTCCCTGCTGGGCGAGTGGGATGAATCGGATATGCCGATGTATATCTCGAACCGTGATGAGATCTTGGGCAGCATGGAGGCGGTTGCCGAGCAGCTGCGCATGCGTCTTCCTGGACCGGACATCACTCCCGAGCAGTTGCGTAAGCGCAACTGGTGGAAGGGATCAGAGGCGTGGGTCTTGGTCGATGACTACGACTTGATCTCTACGGGCGGTTTGAGTGGTTCGCCGCTTGCGCCGCTGATTCCGTTGCTATCCCAGGCGCAAGACATTGGCTTCCACTTGGTGATTACTCGCCGTATGGGTGGCGCTTCGCGTGCAGCCTACGAGTCTGTTTTGCAGGCCCTGTCTGAACTGTCAGCAACGGGCATCATGATGTCGGGTAACCCCTCAGAGGGTATGGTCATTGGCCGCGAACGTCCGCGTATGCTTCCCAAGGGTCGAGGCCTGGTCGTCTCGCGCGATCAAGGAACCTTCTTGGCGCAAATGGCGTGGGATGAACCGCGAGTCTAATAGCCAGAATTCCAAGCTACGTTCGCACACCGGCGTAATCCTTGGGAACTAAGCGGGGATTCTTTCACGAAGCTGAGGTTGACACAGCAAGACTAAAGAAGCTGGCGGCAAGTATGTCGTCGGCTGCTTTGTCAGCGTCAAGGGTGCTAAACGCGTATCAGACGGCGTGTGCTTGAATTATTTCCGGTGTTTTGAAGAAGAGGTCGTTGAACTGGTAATTTAATGATCGATCTATTCGCACGCCAAATGGGAATACGAAGGTATTGCTCAGGCAAGTGGTGTTACCACGTTGGAAAGAGAAGAGTACTTCCAATGACCGGAGCTGAAAAATCGACCGCCGACCAGATTAATTTCGACAGTGCTGGAGTCGGCGTTGTTGCGAATGACCAGTGGACTGACGCTGACACTCTTGCGGGGATCGGCGCCTCGGCTAAACGTATTTCAACGAGCTCTGTTGCTTTTGCTCTTCCCGGTCCGGGGGGTGAAGGCCCGAGTGAGTTGCTCCAGGCGGCGAAACATTTTACTGACGCAATGTCGATGGTCGTCTTAGAGTATTCGGACGCTTTTGCGACCTTGGGTTCTGGAGTTGATAGTGCTCGTAAGAACTTTGACAGCACTGAGCAGTACAACCGTGAGCGTGCAGCTCGCCTGGGAGTTGAGTGGAACAAATGAGTGACGTTGATTTTCGTTCTGGTAGTTCGGCTCTAGAGGCTCCGAAGGCTGTTTCTTCAGCTTCTGAAGTCGCTTCGCATTGGAGGGCAACGGGTTCGGCGTTGGCCAACAATGTCCAAGCTGTTCAGAATGCCTCGATTCCCACTGAGCAGTGGTCGGGGCAGACAGCTCAGGCCGTTGTTACCGAGATTCAGACGATGGGCACGAAAGTCTCATCCTTGTCAGGGAAATTCCCTGAGCCAGCGGGTGTGCTGGAAACCTGGAGGGGCGAGGTTGATACTGCTATTTCTGAGGTCAAGACACTTCAGGAAGAGTGGGATACTGAGCTGAGCAACTATTGCGATAGGGTCGCGCAAATTGAAGCTGATGCTGCAAGCGACCCAGATTATGATCGTGAAGCTGCTTTGGCAAGAGCTCGTCAGGAGATCATCAGCAAGCAGAGTGATCTTAAAAGTTCGTATGACAAGAAGATTACGGCGCTCAGTACAGCTGCAAGTGAAGCGGCTAAGACAATCAATGGAATCGCGGATAGCGTAGTTCCTCGCGACGCCGTAAAGGCTGGACGCAGTGCCGTTGGAGCGGCGATCTTCGGATCGGATACTCCCATTGTTGATAGCGCTGCAGAGTGGCAATACGCCCAAGAGCTTGCACCAGAGATTGCGGATGCTTTGAAAAAGGAGCCGATGACAGCTGCGGATGTCCGCTTGTTTAACGAAAAGTACGGCGAGCATCTTTCGAATCCCTATGTTGCTGCTGCTGTAGCGGAGCGTGTGAGTATTGACGATATCAATAAGGCGTCGATTGCTGCTTATGCGACTGGATTTGATGACTACGGACAGAGAACAAACAGCTCCTTTGAAGATTTTAACAAGAATCTTGGAGCCTTGATGGTGATGGCAACGGGAGGGAGTAATCTCTCTGGAAAGACGATTGACGCCCAAGCATCTTTCGATCTCATGTCCGAACACCTGATTGGTAAAGATGGTGCAACGGTCTCCCAGATTTTTGATACGAAACTTGATGAATTAAAAGAGAGTGGCTGGACGACGTATACGCATCCCGGCACTCATGTTCGCCCCGAAACGGCACTGTTTGGCTACGATATTTTCGCTCAGCTTGCGGGGCATGCTGCCAGCGAGAATCCCTCTCTTACACTGAGTGCAAACTTCTACGACAAGCCCTCAGCTGGTTCCTCTGTTTTTGCGGATATTGTTAAATTTGATCACGATTCGCAAGGCTACTCCACCAGGCTGGCAAAGGGAGTGAACCCGGGGCTCTACCAATTGTGTGGATGCGATCCCAACCTTCCGGCTGACAAGGCGCTGCAACGTTTTGATCCAGTGCAAGCGGCACTTGAGCTGTCCGACACGCCGGATGGCTTGGGCGAGAAGAGTGCACCGATCCTTCATCAGAGTGAAGAGAATCGCCTTGGTGCGTTGAGGCGCGTTCTAGATTCAAATATCGACTTTGATCCGGTTGAGAGCGTGGAGAAAGTCGGTAAACCCTATGACAAAGACGCCGAGCCGATGTCTATGGTTCGCTACCTTGTTGCTTGGCGAGGAGGCGCACAATTTGGTGACAGGGCTTTCTATGATCAAGGTGAAGCCTTAGGTGATGTTCTTGCTGACGCGTCAAGGCCTGGTGCAGAAATTCTCCTCCCTGACCCTCTTGATTACGAAGGTGGAAAGGACTCTGACTCGTACAAAGAGGCTTTACAGCAGCACAAGATTTGGAAAGAGGACGCACTTCATCGTGCCTCGATTGCGGCGAATACAATGGCCGCATATCAGGAGGGGCTGGACCGGGATAATAACGTCTGGGGCATGGGCGATAAGATTAAGGGCGAAGATGTTTTTGGTCGCAATAGTGCCCATTTAAGATCTTGGATGGGTTCAATTATTTCGCCGTATGTCAGTGATCTTGCCGCAGCGATGAATAACAATAGTGAAGCCGGAATGAGTGCAGGATCGGATGAAGGTGCGCATGGTGCCGTCAATGCAACCTTTACTCGCGACATGGTTGAGCGCTTCTCAGGCAAAGGTGGTTTGTTTGAGGACCTGGCTTTTGACCAGCCCAAGGTCATAGATAAAGGCGATCCAAATAATCCCTTGGATGATCAGTATGAGAATGGCCGAATACCGGCTTTGAAAGCTGTTCAGATTTCGGCGTTTACGAACTATATGGATGAAGCTGCGAATGTTCTTCATGACCCTAACTACGATTCGCGTTTACGTATGGTCAATCGCGTAACTGATAAGTGGACCGAACTTATTCAAGAGACTTTTGATGCGGATGCTGACAGGGATTCCGCAGTTGCGAGGGATCTGGATAAAACAAATAAGGATACGCGAAAGATTGTAGACTTCATTGTTGAAAAGGTAGCGAAATATGCAGGAAAACAGTTTCCCGGTGCCGAAGATTTGACAAAGGCGATTGTCAAATCTGCTGCCGGAAAAGCTGAAGACGTCTTTTGGCCGACTGATCACGAAACGAAGGTATGGGCCTCTGAACGTGATGACGCGAATAAGTCGGCTCATGAGCTTATGCAACATGGGCTCACCCGTGTCTTGTATGAGTCTCCATATTGGACTGAACGCGCAGGTACTGTTGATGTGTCGCCGGGGAGCGAGGCATTGGCACGAAAAGGATTGCCGTTCGTCAACGACGATGGCACTTTAGAACCCTATGATTCGTTAACTAAGAAACAGCGCGCCTCGGTTAACCGCTATTTCATGGGAACAGAAAGTGATTTCCATGATGTGCTGCAGCATCAGTTCGAAACTCAACAAGACGCGAATCAACAAGGACAGGTCCCCCAGCCGTTACCGTAGTGAGGGTAGTGGATTTAACTCGTAGCTGTTTGCCTGTAAGCAACAGCCTTCAATTTAGGTTTCCTTAAGGTCGAAATGTTATTCTTCAACGGTAACATACGACCGATGGTGATCCGCGCTTCGCGTGTTCGAGCATTGAGAGGTTCAAATGACGACTATTAGCTTCGACCGTGGGGCTCTTGGGATTGTTGAAAAAGCGCAATGGACAGATGCCGAAGATCTTGGACAGGTCGGGGCAGCAGTGGGCAAACTTAATACCTACGGCGTGGCGGTTGATCTCCCGGAGGGAGACAATGCTGGCGTTGCAGCGTTACGTGCAGCTCTGGATAAGTTTCGTGACTATATGAGCATGGCAGTGCTTGAGTACTCTGATGCATGCTCGCTTCTTGGCTCTGGTATTGCCAGTTATTCTGAAGATGCTGATTCGACAGAAACATACAATCGTGAAGCAACGCGTACAGCAGCTTCACGTCTAGGCGTGGGGGAGTATCTCTGATATGGCTGATGTAAGAAGTGGGGCGGAAGCCCTTCCGCAGGTCCCTCGAGTTGCGATGTCCGCAGAGGCAATCGCCACTGATATCAATCGGCAAGGTACTGCAATTGGTAACACACAAGTGGCTCAGAACAGATCCTTGCCGCCTGAAGAGTGGACAGGAACAGCGGCCGATGCGGCCTCTACCGAGATTCAGAAACTCGGCGAGAAGACCGTTTCTTTGTCAGAGGCGTTCTCGCCAGCGGCAACCGCGCTTAATGAGTGGGGTAGCGCGGTAAATTCTGCAATTTCCGACGTTACGGGGCTGCAGAATGATTGGGACAAGGCAGTTCATGACTACAACAAGGCTATCGAAGAAGCGGACGCTGCGTATGAAGCTCATGGCTCTCCCCTGGATGCGCAGTTGTATGGCGGCGGTTCGGACACGTACCTGGACTCGAATGGGCTACTGCGTTCGAGAAGTGCTGACCGCGATGAAGCCTATAATAATGCAGCAGGGGTACTTACAACGGCGCAAGACGATATCCGTGCACGCTATGTGGAACGATTGAATAAATTGGATGATGCCGCTCAAACTGCTGCGAATGACATTAATAACGCGCGACGTAACATCGTTTCTGATACTGCTGGATCAGGTGGACGCACATCTGTAGGAGCGGCTCTATTCCCAGCTCAGGATATGCCTTACACCAGTAGTGCTGCTACGTGGGAAGATGCTCTAGAAAAGGCTCCGCAAATTGCTGAAGCACTGAAGAAACAGCCGATGAGTATTGATGATCTCAAGAGTTTTAATAAAGAATATGGTGCTCTTTTAGCGAATCCGTTTTATGCCGCTGCGCTCAGTCAGTATGCATCTATGGATGATTTATTTAATGCGTCGCTTGCAGCTCGCGAGGCGGGGTTTATTAATGGCAAGTTTGATCCTGCTGCCGACCAGTTCAACCGTAACCTCGGCTCACTAATGGTGATGGCTACTGGAGGCACTAATGTTTCCACTCAGATGTGGCCCGTGCAACGTGCTTTTGACATTGTCTCGGGTGGTCTGACGGGAAGAAGCGGCGAAACCATACCTGAGATTGTTCAGTCGAACCTTTCAGCACTTCAAGAGGTTGGGCGTAAGGAATATCTTGTACCGGCATTTTCGCAATCAAGAGTGGATGCCAAACTTCAAGGCTATGATTTCTTCGGGCAATTGGCGGGTTCTGCAGGGCGTCTGAATAAGGATCTTGCTCTTGGCCCGGGATTTTACGATTCACCTGTAAAAGGTGGATTGTCAGTGTTTGCTGATATGGTTGCATGGGATCATGAAAGCTCTGGCTGGGATCATTCGCAGCAGAACGCAACTTCGATGCTCGTGTCGCAGGATGTTCTCGGAACCGATAGCCGGATCGCTGTAGATCCCTTGCAGGGAGTGCTGGAACTATCTGATACTCCTGATCGTCTATTAAATAGTGTGGAACCTGTCCTAAAGGCGCAGGAAGAGGCTCGACTTAGTGCGATGCGGACGGCCTTTGATGCAGATACGACATTTAATGTGAATGGCGATTCTAAGATGAACATGGTTCGCTATCTGACAGGATGGCGAGGATATGGTGTGAAGGGCTTCGAAACATTCCCTGATCACGGCGAAGCTCTGGGAGATGTACTGAATGATGTTTCAAAGCCAACAGGGGACGGCATAGTTGAGCCGAATGCTTTGGATTATCCGCAGGGGACTAACGATCCTGAATATCAGAGTGCTTATCGGGCATTTGAGGAAGATAAGAAGAGGGCAAGAATTGCCCAGAATCTTTTGCTCGGCTATCAGGATGGCCTTGATCATTTTGATATTAACGAATCCAACGGTGAAGACTCTTTTGGAGCGTGCAACGCAAAGATGCGTTCTTGGATCGGTACAATTATCGCCCCTAGGGTCGATGATCTCGCATCAATGCTTGACAGCGTGCAGTCACATGCAGCGCCTGCAGAAAATGTTGTCGGTCATGTCAAGATGAATCTTGACGCTGACAGTATCAAACGAATGTTCTCGAAGGAAGGTCTATTTACAGACCTTGCATTCGATCAGCCAAAGCAAATCGCTGGGTGGGACAGCGGGGATCCTAGACAAATGCTCTTTGAAGGAGGTCGTCCACCGGCTCTGCAAGCGTTGCAGACTTCTGCTTGGGCTGGATATCGTTACCGTCTTGGTACCTTGATGGATGCGTCGAGTGGCACTTCGGATGACTTTGCTGAGAACGTTCAGAATAATACTGCAGGTTGGCGAACGTTACTCGATGGTCTGGATGGCGCACCAAGCCGTGCCAACATACTTTACAATGATCAAGTCGAGGATCGTAATAAGCTTATTCGCGGTTTTATTGACCTTGCCTTTAGTGCGATTCCTTCATCACCTGGCTTTGGAATGGACGATGTCCTTAAGTTTGGAATTGGTCAAGGCAAAGACGAGTTCTTGGATATGGCGCTTCCCACCGATATGAGTAGTAGCGAATTAACTGAAATGATCAAAAAACGATCTGAGTCCAGTTCTAGCTTTGTTATTGCAGCACAGGGGGCGTATCTTGATAGTGATAACTGGGTAAATGATTCAGGTTTAACAAAGCAAGAGCTTGTTGACCAATTTATTGGGCTGCGTGGTTACGATAACGGTATAGCACCCGGAACATCGGTCGAAGACATGAATCCGAAACAACGCGAGGCACTGATCACTTATCTCTCTGAAGAAGTTGATAAAGGGTCACGAACTGCCCTGAAAAATGTAATCGATACGATGGATAGTGATCAACCGGCCCGTGCATCGTTCTTTGCTGAATGTGAAGCAGCACCCCGTACGCATGAGCTCGTCTTCGCAGAACCGCGTGGTTCTACTGGGTCGATTTAGTTGAGTTATCCCTCCGCTGGAATAACCCCAATCACGGGGTTCCATTCGCGGGGGATACGCTCGGCGATGAAACCGGCCTGATTAAACGGGTCGGCTTCTAAGAGCTCCAGAGCACCGGCAGCATCTTCCGCGCGCACAATGATCAGCGCATCATGCGTACCGGTGTAGGGCCCCGCTGCAATCAGATGGCCCTGAGCGGCAAGCTCGCCGTTAAACGCGCGGTGCGTGGGACGTACCTCGGCCATTTCCTCATCGCGATCGGTGACGTAGTGGTACTCGACAGTGAAAACCTTCATTTTTCCTCCTCCATAGGGAAATACACTTCACGATATACCGACGAAGTTCTCGACGGGAAATGAAAAGGGGCACGAGACTTCAGTCTCGTGCCCCTCACGTTTATTCTCTTACCACTGGTCGCCCTGATCGCGTGCGGCAACCGGCTTCAATGTGGCAGCACTACCAGCCGAAAGCCCAGCGGCCACAGGAACCTGCTCCTCAACGCCATCGACGCGAACGGCCTTGAAGCCCGCCAGTGCCTGGCGCTTTGCGCGCTCCTTTTCTTCCTTCGACGCGGTTGCAGCAGGAACGCCGCCAAAAGCGCCGCGTCCCATAGCTGAAGAAGCCGCGCGTCCAGCCGAAGCTCCGGCTGCCGCGTTTCCGCCAGCAGTTGCGGCGCCGCCCTTCACACCAGTTGAAGACGATGAGCTTCCCGCCTTCGCAGCGGAAACGCCACCCTTTGCAGAAGCAGCCGCTCCTCCCTTTGCAGAGGAGGCGCCGCCTCGTGCCGAGGTAGTTGCAGCGCCCTGAGCGGTCGTTGTCCCGCGGGGACCAACGCCAGCGGTCCGCGTACCAGCTGCCGCCGAAGTTCCCTTTGCGGTGGTGCCAGCCGCGCCCTTTGCTCCGGCAGTTCCAGTCTTCGAGGCGCTCGCAGCCGTGCCCTTGGCTCCAGTTGCAGCGCCCTTCGTCGCAGCCGCTGTTGAACCCGTTGCACCGGTAGTCGCACCACCGGCTGGACGAATGCTCGCTGCAGCGCGTGCACGTGCCGACATGGTCGACGCATTACTTGCCGTCGATGATGTGCCTGCGCCAGTTCCGGTGGTTGCGCCGCTGCCATAAGCTCCGGGGGCTCCCATACCGCGTGGGAATCCACCTGCGCGAGCAGCTGCCGAGGCCGGGGTGCCCGGGTTTGCCATGCGAGCTGCATTGCCCCAGTTACCAGCCTGAGCAGTTCCACGAGGAGTTAACGCACCACGCTCAAGATCGTTCATCGCGCTAGAAATTGCGTTCGAGGACGACAAGCGGGCGCTGGTCGAGGGTGCGAGTGCGCCACCGGCCGGCACTGTTCCAAATTGAGAAGTAGCAGCACGCGAGGCGAAACCACCCATCGAACTTGCAATAGAGGTCGCGGAAGTTGCCATGCGGCCAAGACCAGCCAAAGTGCCACCGGTCGTTAGTGCGCCACCGGCAATGGCCAAATCCTTGGATTGCGAAGACGTCGAGAAGGGGTTGTAATCGGGCTTCCAACGGGGATCGTTCGCATCGGTAACAGGTGCGGGAACATGCCCGCCAACGGGGCCATCAGCGGTCATGTAGCCGCCA
Organism: uncultured Actinomyces sp.; assembly: GCA_938030835.1. Taxonomy (GTDB): domain Bacteria; phylum Actinomycetota; class Actinomycetes; order Actinomycetales; family Actinomycetaceae; genus Pauljensenia. The sequence goes on from CALHID010000199.1 coordinate 11,385, forward strand.
ACCGGCATGGTCGTAACATCAACGCCTGCCAGAACGGAAGATGAAGGGGAAACAGAAGGAAGGACCTCAAGTCCAGCGATTGGGGCTCCGGTGTTTGCACCACCAGCTACATAGGCAGGAGAACCTTGGGTTGCCATCCGAGGGATTTGTGCATCAAGACTGGTACCAGTGCTGCCTGTGGGTCCACTGCCGCCACCATTCGAATCGCCATCTCCATTGCTAGAGTCCCCGGAGAATCCAGCAGCAGCACTGCTCACTTCGCCATTCATGGTGTCAAGGGCTGCTTTTGCCTGTGCTTCCCTTTGGGCATTGCGCTGAGCGATCATATTCTGGATGTACTCATTTTGAAGCGCAGCTTCATTTGGCTGCCCTTGGAACATCACTTGCGCGGCAGCCTGGTCTGAGGGATGCGAAAGTTGTGTGCTGAGAGTCCCTTGAACAGACTTAGCGTCTTGCATAGCTTGACGAGCCTGGGTGTGGGCGGCTTCCATGGTCCCGACTCGACCCTCCAAGTTAGCGATCGAGGTCTCGAAATCGCTGACTTTTGATGTCATTGCCGCATGTGTTGCACCTTCAACGCCAGTGTTTCCGGAGAAGCTTGCGCATGCGGTTTTTAGAGAAGCCAGCTGAGCTTTCAGGTCATTCAGAAGCGATGCATCCTGGTCTGAATAGTCAAGGCGGGCAACTTTGGTGAGTCGATCATAGTTCTCTGTGGAGAGTGAGGCTGCCATAAGAGGTCTTTCTTCAATCCTAGGTATTACTGAGAAGCGTCTCGATATTCGATGTTGCTATCAGTCTCGTCCAAAGCCGTAAGGGGAGTTCCAGTTGGGAAGTCCCGAAGTGGGTTTGCTTGGTGCTCGTGTGGCCGAAGCGACGAGGTCATCCCATGTCTCAGAACCCTGTCCAGTGCCACCCAAGAATGTTGGCGGAAGTTGAAGTTGTGGAGTTGAGGAGGAAGCGTTGTTAG
>CALHID010000200.1 GCA_938030835.1 uncultured Actinomyces sp.
CTGAGAGCGCGGCGTCGATCGCCGCCTTCGCTGTCTTTAGGCCGACGCCGGTGCGATCTCTGTAGGCCTTGACGGCTTCAAGCTTGCGTCCATCTAGCACCAGTGCGCGTTCGGATGGACTTAGTGCTAAATCGATGGATTCTCCGGAGGCTTTTAAGAGTCGTTCGAGATGTGCGACTCGCTCCTTCAAGCGCTCATTTTCTTCGCGCAGCTCTTCGAACTCGCGTGCATCCCCAATCCAGATACCCATGTGTGCCCTCCTTTGGGCTGTGTCTTTGTGATACGGGTGATTCTATCAAGGAGCTTATCCGCAAGAAAGGCATCATTGTGTGCCAGATAACAGAGTTATAACGTTTTATGAAAACGTTTTAACTAGCCTCAGTTCACGCGCTACAGTATCGACATGGCCTCACGGGTCCGACTTGTCGACGTTGCACGAAACGCTGGAGTTTCACCGACTACCGCTTCACTCATCCTCAGCGGTAGTCGCGCAGACGCGTTCACTTCCGCAACCCAGAAGAAGGTTCACGAGGCCGCTCGAAGCCTTGGCTACACTCGTTCAATCCTTGGCTCCTCCCTGAAATCTGGTGCCACGCGCACGATTTGCTTCTTCTACACCCCTCCCATGGACCGCTTCGTCGAGCGATTCCAACTACATGCGAGTGCGCGCCTCGAAGAAGAAAACCTTCACCTAGTGTCGATCCCGGTGCGCATCGGTGACGAAGAGCAGATCGTCAACGCCCTGTCGTGCGGCCTCTACGACAGCGCATGCCTTGCCTGTAATCCAAGCAGCGCCAAGGTCCTCATGGAGTTGCTCCCCACGCCGCCTATTCCCACCATGATCTTTGGCACCCTTCCTCCAAAGCCCTCCTACATCGGGGTAACCATTGACGAAACCGCGGGGATCGCGCAAGCTCTCAGTGGCCTCGTCAATGGGGGAGCGAAGAAGATCGCCTACCTCACCCAGCGCCGAAGCGCCGAAGAACTCGAAAACGAACCGCGCTGGCACGCATGCACGAAATTTCTCAGTGACTCGCAGCTGGGTGCCCCCGAAGTTTTGGCGTACACAGAGGGGAGCATTCCCTCTGCTTTCCAGTGCGCCACCACGATTTTCACCGGTCGGGACGACCTTCCCGATGCGGTGTATTGCGATTCCGACCGAGTTGCCATTGGCGCAGTCCTTGCAGCAACTCAATGCGGAATTGCAATTCCCGATGACCTCCAAATCATCGGCACAGGCGCCTCCGTCGATGGCGGCGACCTTCACCCCGCACTGTCCACAATTGGCCTCGACAACCAAGACCTGGATAGTGCGGTCACCTTACTGTCCACACTCAGCGGTGAAGAACCGGAGTCGACAACGCTGACCCTTCGGTGGCACTACATGCCCCGAGGGACGACGCACTAAACGAGAAAGAACATAAGGAGCGCAACGATGCGACACAGCTCTTCTAAGCGGCTCAGCCGCACTCTGTCGGTATGCGCGGCTTTTGCCATGGCCGCTTCTCTTGCCGCGTGTTCAACTCCCGGTGGAGTTGGACAACAGTCCTCTGGTTCCTCGAGTGATTCCTCGCAGTCGCTGGGAATTCAGGGCGATCGCACCGGTAAAGAAATCCTGATCTACATGTCGGCTGGCCGCGATTACAAGGCCTACACCGACACCTTCGCGGCCTTCGAGAAGGAACACAACGTCAAGATCAACGTCCAGTACTACCAGTGGGGCGACCTGCAGCAGAAGCTCACCGCCGACTTCCTCTCTGGTCAGACCCCTGACCTCGTCGAAGAAAACGGCGGCTGGTGGTCCACTCGCTGGGGCGCAGACGGCAACATCATGTCCCTTGATCCCTTCCTCCAAAAGGAACCCGGATTCCTCGATGACTTCGTC
>CALHID010000201.1 GCA_938030835.1 uncultured Actinomyces sp.
CTTCAAGCTCATGGGGTTCACAGCCACGCGTGATGGCGCATCAGGCGAGAAGGACATCGTGGCGGTGGCCCCGATCGGGCCAGGGCATAGGGTCTTCATCATTGAGGCGAAGGGCAGTGCGGGGCCGGTCGATAACGTCCCAGCGGCCGTTGCTTCCGCGGCGAGCCATCGAGACAAGGTGGAGGGCGCAACCCATGCGATCATCGTCGCTCGCGAATTCGCCGGATTTGAAAAGAAGGATGAGCCGGCAATTTTGCAGGAATGCCGTGCGGTAAAGGGTGTCTCTTTGGTGACAGTAGAGACCATCGTTAGTCTCTATGAATCCATGATGAAGTATGCATATCCCCTTGACACCATTATGGACGCACTCTTCGAGCTTGAGTCGCCGACACAGAAGCTCGCGAGGGTGGCCGATCTGGAGAAGCCTCTGCAGGAGTTCAATTTCCGAGGCGTATTGGAGGCCATCTGGGCCGGTCAATCCGGGGATGCAATCAAGGATCTGGTTCCGATTCGTGGGCTATGGCAGTCGCGTGAAGAATGGCGGAACGGTATGACCTACCAGGATTTCACAACCAAACTCACTGCATTGTCCCATTTTGCGGGGCGCCTGATGGTTCTGGACACTGCAGACCAGACTGTTCATATCATTCAGGACCCTGGCCATGTTGTTGACCACGTGAAGCGCGCACTTCAGCCGCCGATCGCGGGAATTCTGGCAGATGTGGCCACGGCCGAGGGTTCGTTCGGAACTGCAGGCAACTCAGTAGCCATCTGAAATCTGCTGGAGCGCTCTGAGGCTCGGTGCTGGCGCGGACGCTGTTGCGCTATGTGGTCAAGCAGCAGGTGCGTCGAGGGCGATTGCCTTCTCTTTGAGGGCTGCGCTTTCACCCTGTGCCAGGCGCTTGGCGCGACTCGTGATGCGCCACACCGTCTGTCGAGAGACACCATGCTTCGCGGCGACGTCCAGGGTGCCCAGACCGCCTTTCCAGTCTTGGAGGATTGCCCGTCTCTGCGACTCCGACAAGCGAACCTGTCTGTGCGACAGCGTGGTGACGTTCGGGCCACGGGAATCCTCAAACACCCTCCGAGAGGCTGGGGCGGACCTGCAGCGGGAACGCTCCAACACCGCGCTCACAAGGGACTTCGTGC
>CALHID010000202.1 GCA_938030835.1 uncultured Actinomyces sp.
TGGAAATGCCTGACAAGAGCAGCGAGTTCCGGATTGACTCCCCAGATCATTTGTGGAATCGGGGAAATGAGTAGCGCATCTACGCCCACTCGAGCGAACTGAATCGCTTCCTCGCTCAGCAGCTGAGCAAGCTCATGATCAACGCGCTGGGGGATACGGCAAATTGCAGGTGAATACCACCAAGGGTGTGTGCCTTTCCGGGCAGCATGAACCAACGTTGTTACTACCCGGGTCCCCTTTGTTGCACTCACAGCACTATTCTTGCAGTTTTGGGCATCGAAAGGGTAGTTGAAGCAGTTAGGCTTATCACGTGCACACTCAGTATCCGTATAGCTCCGCAGACCGTGACCGTTATGTTTCAGAGACTCAAAAGTCCTCTGTGCGTACAGATTTCGAACGCGATCGAGCCAGAGTGCTGCATTCCTCAGCACTTCGCCGTTTGGGTGAAAAAACGCAGGTCCTGGGGCCAACCTCGGACGATTTCGTGCGCACGCGCCTGACTCACTCCCTTGAGGTTGCGCAGGTGGGACGCGAGCTGGGGAAGGAACTGGGAGCCAACCCCGATGTTGTCGATGCCGCATGTCTGTCCCACGACCTCGGCCATCCGCCATTTGGACACAATGGTGAACGCGCACTCAATGAACTTGCGGCTGAAATCGGAGGCTTTGAAGGGAATGCGCAGACACTGCGAATCGTCGCGCGCCTTGAGCCGAAGGTTATTGCTGAGGAAGGCCCCGCTGGCCTGAATCTCACGCGCGCAACCCTTGATGCGATTTGCAAGTACCCCTGGGCGAAGGGCGAAGGTCCGAACCGGGAAAAATCCCTGAGGAAGTATTCGGTATACGACGATGATCGCCCAACTTTTGAATGGATGCGTGAAGGCGTAACTCCCGGGGCGCGTTGCTTGGAAGCTCAAATCATGGATCTTTCCGATGACATCGCGTACTCGGTGCACGACGTCGAAGACGCGGTTGCAACCGGAAAGATGGATCTTGAGCACTTGCGCAGCGATGCACACACTCGGGGTGTCATTGACTCGACAATGAAGTGGTACGGGACCTCGGTTTCTGAAGGCGATCTCATTCAGGCATTTGAGCGCCTGGTGACCATGCCCGAATGGCTCAGTGCTTTCAGTGGCTCATATGCGGATTTGGCCGCCTTAAAAGACCTCACCAGCGAACTGATCGGCCGATTCTGTAACGCGACAGTTGCGGCCACACGTGAAATTGCAGGAGACGAACCCCTGGGCCGCTATCGCGCGGAGCTTGTTGTTCCGGCGCAAACCCGGGCAGAAATCCAGGTTCTCAAAGGCATGGCCGTCCACTATGTCATGAGCCCGCGCGAAAGTGAA
>CALHID010000203.1 GCA_938030835.1 uncultured Actinomyces sp.
TGGTGCCGAGGTCGTTGACCTTGCCGCGCAAGCATAACTTTCCGGGTTTGTGCTCTCATGCATTGGGACCTCTAACTAATATGACCAAGTTCAATTTCTGTATCCGAGCTGCCTGATAGAGTGTAGAAATGACCTGTGAACCCGGGCTTGTTCCTGAACTTTCCGTCACCGATTACGAGGCCTCTCGGCATTTCTGGTGCGATTTGGTCGGTTTTTCCCTCCGTTATGAGCGACCCGAAGAGGGGTTTGGATACCTCGTCTTGGGTAATGCGCACCTGATGCTCGACCAGATCAACCAGGGGAGGACGTGGGCGACCGGCGCACTTGAGCCACCGCTTGGCCGCGGGATCAACTTCGAGGTGCAAGTCGAGAACCTAGATCCTGCATTGCAGCGCATAATGAGCGCAGGGTGGCCAATCTTTGTTGAGCCCGAAGAGAAGTGGTATCGGGCAGGCGACATTGAGATCGGTGTCCGTCAGTTCTTGGTTCAGGACCCCGACGGGTACCTTTTACGTCTTCAGCAGGAGATTGGCGAGCGTCCTGTTAGGGAGAGCGAGCGCCGCAATCTATGAAGCTGTCTAGGCGGCAATTGAGAGCTATGCCGAAGCCAGAGGCCGTGCAGGTATCGAAGCAGGTACCTACCGTGCATCGACCGTGAGCACTGTCAGAACCGCCCGCTTTTCCTTGTCAGAGGCAGCCAAGTCCACGAGGGCGGCAATACGCCAGTCCATATTGCCTTCAGGATCCGTGATGGTCTGAGTTGCCAACCAGACCGAGCCGGCGGGAGCCTCATCGACAGCGCGGGCAAGGGCCTCGAAACGACTGCGCTGATTGGCGTGATCCCGAGCGGAGAAGGGCATCAGGGCCAAGATGTCCTCGCCACTGATCTTTTCTTCCAATGCGCATAGCGCTTGGGAACGCGCACCTTGATTGATGTCGATCCAGTCATGTTCTGCCCAGTAGCGTTCCAGGGCATGATCCCAATCATCAGCAGTCCACGGCGCCACCTGAGCAAAGAGCCCGTCGTTATCTGCGGCCTGCGCAGTTGCTCGCTCGAGTCCATCGACATCATCACGACTCATCAACTCAACAAAATTAAAGAGCGTCCGACGTACGGTATTGCGGAAAGCATGACGATTTGCCGTGAAAGCGATTGCGCCGGACTCATCGGCTCCAAATGCGCGCTCAGCTCCAACGGCAGAAGAAACTCCTTCAGGCTCGACCAATTCTTCCCCGTTCATCATTGCTTCCCACTCATCCAGAAGAGAAGAATCAACACTGCGGATCAGGTCGGCCAACCAGGAAATCATGGATTCAAGTTCCTCGGTCATGATTTCTTCTGGGATCACTTGACGCATCATTCGATAGGCATCACTGAGATAGCGCAAGATAACACCCTCTGAGCGCCCCACATCGTAACGGGAAATGAGTTCGGTGAAGGTCATGGCGTTTTCAATCATCTCGCGGATCACCGACTTGGGTGAGAGTTCAAGATCTCCCACCCACGGGTTTGAACGCGCATAGACACTGAAAGCGGGGGAGAGGAGTTCTTCCAAAGGCTTAGGCCATGAGATCTCTTCTAGGGCAGCCATGCGCTCGTCGTACTCCATGCCCTGCGCCTTCATGGACGCAACGGCTGCAGCTTTCGCCTGGTTTTCCTGTGCATACAGCAGGGGCCGGGGGTCCTCAAGCACGGCCTCGACAATGGAAATCACGTCAAGGGCAAAGGTCGGCGAATCGGGATCAAGAAGCTCGAAAGCAGCTAAAGCGAAGGGAGAAAGCGGCTGATTGAGGGCAAAATCATCCGGAAGATCCGCAACCAGCTGCAACCTAGAGACACCTAGCTCCTGAGCCCGGGCACT
>CALHID010000204.1 GCA_938030835.1 uncultured Actinomyces sp.
GTGGGACCGAGAAGCAAGATATTTGACTTCGTGCCATACATATCTTCTTCATTACCGGCTTCGCGCGAGCGGACGCGCTTGTAGTGGTTGTACACAGCTACCGAAAGTGCACGCTTCGCACGGTCCTGGCCGATGACCCAGGAGTCAAGGAAGTTATAGATTTCCCGAGGCTTGGGTAGGGGGAGAGAGGAAGGCTGGCTTGTCGGCTCGGAATCCTCGGCGATGATTTCATTACAGAGGTCAACGCACTCGTTGCAGATGTAGACACCGGATCCACCAATGAGCTTGCGGACCTGTTTCTGGCTCTTTCCACAGAACGAGCACTTCAGGGCCTCTGCTCCGTCGGTTAAACGACTCACCTGCGCCTCCTGAAAACTATCCCAAAAAGTGGGCTTTTACTGGAATCTAGCCTAATTCACACGGTCCCTAACAGCGAATTGACGCGCGGAATCCGCAGTGTAAGACCGGTCATTCGATAGGAACGGGAGAGAGCACCAAAGCACTCTCCCCCGCTTGCCTTAAACAGCGACTGTTTGTAGTCGCAAAGTTGTCAACTAGTTCTGCGCTTTACGAGAAGCCAAAACCTGGTCGATCAAACCATATTCCTCAGCCTGAGCGGCGGTGAGGATCTTATCGCGCTCGATATCGCGACGAACTTCCTCGACCGGCTTACCCGAGTGAGCAGAGAGTGTCTCTTCGAGCCACAGACGCATGCGGTCAATTTCATCCGCAATAATCTGGATGTCCGAGGCCTGCCCCTGCATGCCTTCCATCGCGGGCTGGTGGATCAGCACGCGAGCGTTGGGAAGAGCAAGGCGCTTACCTGGAGAACCGGCAGCCAAGAGGACAGCAGCGGCAGATGCTGCTTGACCCAAGCAAACGGTCTGGACCTGCGGCTTGATGTACTGCATCGTGTCGTAGATCGCGGTCATTGCGGTGAATGAGCCGCCGGGCGAATTGATGTACATCGTGATCAGTGAATCGGGATCTTGAGATTCAAGAACCAGCAGCTGAGCCATGATGTCATCCGCACTGGCGTCATCAACCTGCACGCCCAAGAAGACAATGCGGTCTTCAAAAAGCTTTGCGTAAGGGTCCTGACGCTTGAAACCATATGCAGTGCGCTCTTCAAAGTTCGGAAGAACGTAACGCGCCTGAGGCATCTGGCGGGCAACTGCGTCGAAATAGGGCTGAGTGCTCATTAGTTTTCTCCTCCACGGTTGCCAATTTCCTGTGGGCTGTCGATAACCTGATCGACAAAGCCGTATTCCAGTGCTTCCTGAGCTGTGAACCAGTGGTCGCGATCGCCATCTGCCTCAACCTGCTCGACAGACTTGCCGGTGCGCGAGGCGGTGATCTGAGCCAGTTCCTTCTTCATGCCCAAGATCAGATCCGCGTTGATGCGAATATCGGTTGCGCTACCGCCTGCGCCTCCCAAAGGCTGGTGGAGCAAAACACGAGTGTGCGGGGTGATGTAGCGCTTTCCGGGAGCGCCTGCCGTCAGCAGGAACTGCCCCATCGATGCTGCAAGGCCCATACCGACGGTGACGACATCGGGCTTCACGTACTGCATGGTGTCGTAGATAGCCATACCGGCGGTCACGGCACCACCAGGAGAGTTAATGTACAGGTAGATATCGCGTTCGGGATCTTCTGCAGCCAGCAAAAGGAGCTGCGCACAGATCGCGTTTGCGTTGTCGTCTCGCACCTCGCCACCGAGCCAGATGATGCGCTCTTTCAGCAGGCGCTGGTAGACCGAATCTCCCAGTCCCATGGGCGTTTCGTTTCCGCCCGAGGCTTGAATAGTCATTCACGCTCTCCTAACAAATTGAGGGTCCGGTTCCACTCATGAAACCTCACTGGGTCCAAACTTATCGGTTCATCGAAGACTTGGCGCTCCAAAAGCACTCTTTTCGCTCAGGGCGCATGGAAAAGGCCCAAACACCGCAGCCGTTATGCAGTGTGGGCCGAAACCACAGGGTTTCGGCCCACACCTCAGTCATGAGTTCCGCGAAGCGGAAATCTTAGCGACGCTCGAGATCGCTCACTTCTCGTCGGCGATCTCAGCAGCTGCTTCCTCGACCTCTGCAACGGTCTCAGCTGCGGCCTCGGCAGCTGCCTCTTCGTCGCCCTTACCAAGGAACTCGGAAAGGTCGACATCGTTGCCAGCGGTGTCCTTAACGGTAACCTCACTGAGGACCTCGATCAGGGCCTTTGCGCGGCCAAGATCGGCGACAACAGCGGAGATCTGCTGGGGATCGGAGAACAGGCGGTTGATGTCCATGCCGTAGTTCTGGGACATCTGGATTGCGTAATCGAAGAGCTCCTGCTGTCCGACCTGAACCTCGTTCTTCTTGGCGAGTTCTTCAGCCAGGATCTCGGTGCGGTATTCCTTCTCGATAGCCTCGCGAGCTTCCTTCTTTGCCTTTGCGGAAGCATCTTCTGCAACGCGGTGGCTCAGCTCGTGCTCGATAACCGACTCGGGAAGAAGAATCTCCGTGCGAGACAGAAGGTTCTCAACCAGACGATCGCGCGCCTGCAGTGCCTGCTGGGACTGCTTGGTCTGTGCGGCCTGCTTCTTGAGGTCTTCCTTCAGCTCGTCGATGGTGTCGAACTCGGAAACCATCTGAGCGAAATCGTCGTCGGCCTCGGGAAGCTCGCGCTCCTTGACGGACTTAACGGTCAGGGTAACCTCTGCCTCTTCGCCTTCGTGCTCTCCGCCCTTGAGGGTCGAGGTGAAGGTGACGACGTCACCTGCGTGGGTCTTACGCAGTGCGGTGTCCTGGCCGTCGAGCATGGTGCCCGAGCCAATTTCGTAGGAAACGTCAGAAACGGAGTCGACCTCTTCACCGTTGATGGTGGCAACCAGATCGATGGTCGCGAAGTCGCCGGTCTTGGCCTGACGCTTGATGGTCTTCAGGGATGCAAAACGGCCACGCAGCGCGTCAAGCTCTTCCTGAACGTCTTCGTCGGTAACCTCAACGGGATCAACCTCGATGACGGTGTCCTTGCCGTATTCGGGGATATCGAATGCGGGAACGACGTCAACCTGAGCGGTGAAAACCAGCTGACCGGTCAGTTCACCGGTGGTCGAGGGGATCTCGGTGACCTCAACCTCGGGCTGGGACATGGGACGCAGTTCGTTCTCGGAAACAGCAGCAGAGTACTGACCGGGAAGAACCTCATTGACGACCTGCTCGATGACGGCTGCACGGCCGAAACGCTGGTCGATGATGCGAGCGGGAACGTGACCCTTACGGAAGCCGGGAATGGACACCTGATTGGCGATGCTCTTGTACGCCTTGTCCATCTCTGACTTCAGTTCCTCAACGGGGATTTCAACAGTCAGACGAACCTTTGTGGGCTCGAGGGTCTCAACAGTGCTCTTCACGTGGATTCTCCAGGTCTTTTCTTGGGCGCAAAATGCGCGTATTTCAACTGAACTAGCCTACAACAGCTCACGCCAAAGCTGCTAGCTGGCTGTGCGCTTTCACATTTTCCGCAGGCTTCCGTCGCCAGCACTGAGTATGTTCAGTTGCCACTCAAGTGGCCTCATCTCCGAGGCCACAGCG
>CALHID010000205.1 GCA_938030835.1 uncultured Actinomyces sp.
CGCCACTCTCGGCAAGGCCCGGCCCCCTACCCATCAATTCTGGTAGTTCATCAGCTCCCACTACCCATGCATCTTCGCCAAGGAATTCTTCCCAGCGGTTCCTCACTTGCAGCTCGTTTGTACCCGGAAGACAGTGAACATGAACTGCTCGTGTTTCACCAGCGACTGCGCGCACGCCCTGACTTAAGGGAGATAGCTCGGCGACGTTATAGAGCCGGTCAAAATCAATATTCACCATGCCGTGGTCGGCGGTGAGAACAACGCGAACATCGTCTGGAAGAGCACTGAGGAAACGCCCAAGTCCTGCATCGAAGTCTTCTAAGGCATCGCTCCACTGCCCTGATCCAACCCCGTGAGCATGACCGGCGGCATCGATATCAGACCAATAGAGATAAACCAACTTCGTCCCAGAGCGAATCTGGTCAATTGCCGCCTGGCACCGTTCTTCCCAAGACGTAGCCGGCACGAAGCGAGCGCCTCGAAGAGCGGCTGAAGTGAGTCCAGAGCCAGCAAACTTGGATGGAAGAATGGTCGCGCACGGGACCGAGGCAGCAGAAAGCTGTTCGAAGAAAGTCGGGCATTCTTGCCACTGCGTTGGATCAATCCCGTCCGTGAAGGCAAGAAGGTTAAAGAGGCGCTCGCCGTGAAGGACGCTGTAACCGACCATGCGGGTGCGACCAGGAAGCTGACCTGTTCCGCAGGCAGTAATACCTGCAGCAGTCGTCGATGGGACAACCGAGTAAGCAGTGTGGATCTCATCCCGGAATCCACGAAGGTTTCGCGCGTGTCCTAAGTGATCCATTAGAGGAATGAAGCCCAGGCCGTCAACCAGAATGACTACTGCGGCTTTGGCTCGTTCCAGTCCCAAACTTGAGGAAAGATCGGGCCGAGCGAGCGATAATTCGGGTTCAACTGCTCCCATCACTGCGGGAATCACCTGCGTCAGACGAAAATCATCCGCGCTCGGTAAGGCTGCTCCTGTAGCGCGAAGATGATCAGTGAGCATTGCGAACCACCTCAAGAAGAGCATCAACCAAAACTTGAGCGTCCGTATATGTACGCGAGCCATCTGCCAGCTGCGAGACTCGAAGAGAAATATCATCGGGATAGCTACGGGCCATGAAACCATGATCGGCTTGGCATGTCGGATCATCACAGCGGAGCTGTTCGATATCGCTGCGCTTTTGAGAGCCCATATCAATACTGATCGTCATCTCAGACACCTCGTGTCCCTGAGTGGGATCAGCAATGACTTCTTGAACTGAAACTCCCGATATCGCACGAATAGGACGGGCAGCCGAAACTACAACAGCACTGTGGTTATCTCCCTCATCTACGTGTACCTGAATGAAGCAACGCTGAGTCAGAACAAGAACTGTTAAGTGGCGGAACATTGACCCGCGATCGAATGCCGCTTCAACCTGCACAAGCGACGCACGGACCTCTTCATTGCCAAGTAAGCGATGAACGGCTCGAATTGCAAGGTCAGGGAAGAAGCCAGCACGCTCGATATCGCGATCTAATTTCACCGTCTAATTCTATCAAGAGCGGCGTGTACCTGGCGGTTTTACGCCAATTTCGTAGAGAATCGACCCATGCGAACGAAGGACGAAAAGCTCAACCTCCCCGATGCTGATCAGAACATCACAGAAATCGATGTCTCGACAGAAATGAGGGGATCCTTCCTCGAATACGCTGTTTCTGTCATCCACGCACGCGCTCTCCCTGACGCACGCGACGGTTTGAAGCCCGTTCAACGCCGCATCCTTTTCCAGATGGACCAAATGGGGCTCCGTCCCGATCGCGGTCACGTTAAGTCTCAGCGAGTTGTCGGCGAGGTTATGGGTAAGCTTCACCCTCACGGTGACTCGGCAATCTATGATGCTCTGGTTCGATTGGCCCAGCCCTTCAACCTTCGTTTGCCCTTAGTTGATGGACACGGAAACTTCGGCTCCCTTGACGACGGTCCCGCTGCCGCACGTTATACCGAGGCGCGGATGGCTCCGGCAGCTTTGGACTTGGTCGCATCCCTTGATGAAGACACCGTCAACTTTGTTCCCAACTACGACAATCAATTCATGCAGCCGGAGGTCCTCCCTGCCGGTTTCCCTCAGCTTCTCGTCAATGGTGCTTCAGGTATCGCCGTGGGTATGGCAACGAATATCGCACCCCACAACCTCTCAGAAACAATTGCAGCGGCACAGTATCTTCTCAAGCATCCCGATGCTTCCGTTGCTGACCTCATGCGTTATATACCCGGCCCAGACTTACCAGAAGGCGGCGTTATCGTTGGCTTGGAAGGCATCAAGGATGCCTACGAAACTGGCCGCGGCGCATTCAAGACTCGCGCGAAGGTACAGGTTGAACGTGTCACCGCACGAAAGATGGGCCTAGTCGTCACTGAGCTTCCCTATATGGTCGGACCCGAGAAGGTCATTGAGAAGATCAAAGAAAATGTTTCTGCCGGACGTTTAAAGGGAATCTCGGCGGTTCAGAACCTGACTGACCGAATTCACGGCCTGCGATTGGTCATTGAGATCAAAAACGGCTTCAACCCAGAAGCAGTACTCCAACAGCTCTATGCTCGCACCCCTTTAGAAGATTCCTTCTCGATCAACGCAGTTGCATTGGTTGATGGCCAACCAAGGACGCTGGGGCTCAAAGATATGCTCCGAGTCTTCCTTGATCATCGAATCGATGTCACGACTCGTCGGTGTAACTTCCGCCTTGGAAAATGTCGCGATCGCCTGCATCTGGTTGAGGGCTTGCTCATTGCAGTTCTCGATATCGATGACGTCATTGCCATTATCCGCTCTTCCGATGACGTTGAAACCGCCCGCGAACGCCTCCAGACTGCGTTCGATCTCTCTGAAGTCCAGGCAAACCACATTCTTGAATTGCGCCTGCGTCGACTCACAAAGTTCTCTCGTATCGAACTCGAAACTGAACGCGATGAGCTCAATGCAAAGATCGCAGAGCTGGAAGAGATCTTGGCCTCTCAAGATCGTCTCTACGCGCTCATCAGCCAGGAACTTTCAGAGGTTGCGGCACGCTTGGGAACGCCTCGTCGGACCCTTCTTCTTTCAGCAACCGGCACCCAGGTTGACCAGGCGCAGCCCGGCGCCGCACTCGCTGCGATCCCAGCTGCAACTGGCAAAGCGACGACAATGTCGCTCGAAGTCCCTGATGATCCGTGTGTTGTTGTCCTCTCGGCGGCAGGATCGCTCGCCAGAGTAGAAGGTGCAGATCCGATCGAAGCTGGCCCTCGCGCATCGCACGACGGAATCCGTGCACAGCTTTCGACCTCTGCTCGTTCGCAGATCGCAGTTGTCACCTCCGATGGCCTTGCCCACCGCATTGACGTCGTTGATCTTCCTGCGCTTCCGCGCTTTGAAACTGGATTGTCCTTCGCGGCTGCAACTCCCAGTGCTCTGCTCATCCATACCGATGCGCCTGCAGTCGGCCTGCTTGATCCCGAAGCCGATACCGTCATGGCAATGGGCACACGCATGGGCGTCGTCAAGCGTTTGAAGCCCGATGTACTTCAGCGCGACGAATGGGAAGTTATTTCACTTGAAAAGGGAGATGAACTGGTTGGATTTGGCCCCAGCAGCGACACCTCCGACCTTGTTTTCATCACCTCCGACGCTCAGCTTCTTCGCACTCCGGCCGAGAAGGTCCGCCCACAGGGACGCACGGCCTCGGGAATGGCAGGAATGAAGCTTTCAGATGAGGCAAACGTGTTGGGCTTCTGGGCGGTAAGCAGCCCGGACGAGGCTGTAGTTGTAACCGTGGCCGGTGCAGCTGGAGAGCTCCCGGGGACGGGACAAACAACCGCCAAGGTCACTCCCCTAGCCGCATATCCCTACAAGGGACGAGGCACCCAAGGCGTACGCGTTCAGCGTTTCCTCCGTGGAGAAGATCGTTTGGATATTGCGTGGGTTGGGGATAACCCGCGGGCAGCCTCGGCTGATGGAACTCCGGTGGAGCTTCCCGCGCTCGACGAACGTCGCGACGCCTCGGGAA
>CALHID010000206.1 GCA_938030835.1 uncultured Actinomyces sp.
AACGCGCAACGAAATCAGCAGATTCTGCCAAGTGTGGGTGCATGACCTTGAGCGCAACTGGACGGTCCAAACGCTCATCGTGCGCAACGTAGACGGTAGCCATACCACCGCGCGCAAGGCGGGCTTGGATCCGATATCGCTCATCGACGAGCAGGCCGATCAATGGGTCAGAAGGCGCAGATGAACCCTGGCCGGCAGTGCCATTTTCGGCATCGCTGCGGTCCTCGGGGTCAAATTCTGTCTCAGAAGTCATCGTTAGGATTTTACTGGAGATTTCAGGTGATGCGCGCAGGAAAGCCCGCGAGCCGTGCTGGGGCGCGAATCCCTTCCCGCGCTATATCATTGTCCCATGAGTGAAGCTGTTTCCCTTCTGTCCGTTCAAGAGGTTGCACGCAGGCTTGGTATTGAGCCTCGCCGAGTTAAGCAGTTGGTCCGCGACCATATCCTCTTTACCTACACCGATGAAGCAGGAAACTCTGGGATTCCTGAAGAAATCCTGGTCAAGACTGATAACGGATACGAGCCCCTCTTCAATCTTCCGGGAACGCTCACCCTGCTTGCAGACGGTGGTTTTAGCCCCGAAGAGGCCGCGCGCTGGCTCTACACCGAGCATGAAGAACTAGGGGAGACGCCAATGTCTGCTCTTCTAGGCGGTCGTCACCACCGCGTGAACCGCATTGCCTCTGTTCTGGGATTCTGATCTTTACGGGCAATCCCGATTTGAGCTGCTGAGTTTCTCTTGGAACTCGCGCTTACTTCGAGCGCTTGATGAGCATTGCCGCGACCTCGCTTAACAGCTGGCGCTGATCGGCGTTGAAATTGCTGGATTCCAAGGCAAGGAAGCCCTCGGCCTCGAAAGTCGAAATGACTTCTTCGTGGCGTCGACGTCCCCGGCGCTTTACAATTGCGCGCAGTTCTTCGAGCTCATCCTCGCTGAGTTCAGGATTGCCGAGGCCGTGGGCAAGCTTTGCCCGCTCGCTCGCAGTTGCTTCTTGCCAGGTGAGGGCAAGGAGATAGGTCCGTTTTCCTTCGCGTAGGTCATCTCCCGCGCTCTTACCCGTAACTCGTGGATCTCCAAAGATTCCAAGGTCATCGTCACGCAGCTGGAAAGCGTGTCCCCATGGGCTAAGGATCATGCGCAGCGAATCAGTATCTGCTCGGGAAGCCCCCAAGGCAACCGCCCCAAGTGTTGCCGGGATGACGACCGAGTAGTTAGCGGCTTTGTGAGAGACGATTGTTAGTGTGGTCTGTGCGTCAATTGCCTGCGAGTCATTAACATCCAGCGGTCGTTGTTCAGCAGCGATATCAAGGAATTGCCCAATCGCGACTTCGGCGTGCATTTGCGCATAGAGCTCCATAACACCATCGCGGTAGTGGGGGATTGCCTCGCATTGGCGAATCATTGCGAGTTCAGCTGCGGAGAATAGGAAATCGCCAGCGAGGATTGCGGAACTAATCCCGAAATCTTCACTATCGCCTCGGGACAAAGTAGAACGGTGATGCGCTGTGAACGCCGCATGTGCGGAGGGGCGACCACGACGCGTGGGCGCGTGGTCAATGATGTCGTCATGGACCAGAGCGCTGGCTTGGTAGAGCTCCAATGCAGCGCCAAGATCGTCCAGATTGAGTGACGGCAGAGGTGAATGGTTCGCAATACTACCGCCGACAAATGCGAGGAATGCCCGGAAACGTTTGCCTTCCTCAAGACTTGAATGGGCCACTTGGAGAAGGGAGGAGATCTGAGCGGCTGGCGCGATAGTGTCAGCAAGGTCTTGGAGGACGTCGTGGGCACGCTCCTCGATCCGTGGTGCTAAGGCCTGAAGCTGCTCACTCAATAAAGTCATGTGACCAGTCTATAAAACAATTACACGTCTTTAAGCCCCTGCTCTTATGATGAAAATGCAATCAAGGAGGTTTCGTGGCAATTGTTTTGAGCTACTACGGGAATCGCGAGTCTGATGCCGCGCTGGATCAGGCAGTGCGTCTGGCATCTTGGATGCGAACATCATTGATGATTGTTGTCGCATCTCACGAGTGTGGGGGAACCTTCGCTGACGAGAATTCTGCCGAGGCGCATCTATGGGAGCGCTTAGAGGGAAGTGAAGTCTCTTTTGAAGTGATGCGTTGCCGGCGCGATATGTCAATGGCGGAAACCGTGCTTGATTGGGCGCGTAGGATCGACGCGGATATGATCGTTATCGGCTTGCGACCGGGTGGTTCGAAGAGCGCAACAATCGGAAATACAGCGACTCAGATTCTGCTTGATGCACCCTGTCCTGTGATGACATCTTCGTGGCGTTTTGAGGATGCAAACGCCTAGTTTCACCCTTATTTGCGCAGCTTCAAGCTGCGCGAGTGACAAAGGGATAGTTATAATTGTAGGCAGTCTGTCGCCGTCCAGTGGATTGGCGGCTCATTTGTCAACCCATGAAAGGGATTCGAGTGTCTCCATCTCGCGCTACCAGCGCCCGCGATACTGAAGATGAAGCCCCTGAGGTCAAGAAGGCAACGCGTACGCGTCGCTCGTCAAAGACTACATCGGTAGAAGCCCAAGCGGAAGAGGCCGAAGCGCCAAAGAAGGCTGCGAAGGCGAAGAAGACTAAGAAGACCGCATCTACCGCCTCTGATTCTGCCACTGCAGCGGAAGAGAAGGCTCCCGCTAAAAAGCGCGCCGCCAAGAAGACCACTGCTTCAAAGAGCGCAAAGAATGAGGATGCTGCACAGGTAGAGCCTGAAAAGAAGTCGCGGACAACGCGTAAGACGGCAAAGAAGGCTGAAGAAAGCACTTCCGCCGAGGAAGCCGCACCAAAGCCTGCGAAGCGGACGCGGAAGAAGAAGGCTGAAAAGGCTAAAAAGGTCGAAGAGGTTCCTCAAGATTCTCAGTCTGAAGAGGCTGAAGATCTCGAAGAGGACATCGTCGAAGAAGCTCAACTTGAGGATGTTGAAGATATTGATGCCGATGTCGACGACATTGAAGTTGATGCCGATGATGCGGATGAAGATGACTCAGAGGACAAGGACTCTGATGATGATGCTTCATCACAGGACCAAGATTCAAAGCCGCAGACTGTAGCAGCTGTTCGTTCAAAGGGTGGCTTCGTCGTCTCTGATTCTGATGAGACCGATGAGCCTGTCCAACAGGTTACTGTTGCGGGTGCAACAGCGGACCCGGTCAAGGATTACCTCAAGCAGATCGGTAAAGTGTCGCTTCTTAATGCGGAACAAGAAGTTGACCTTGCCCGTCGAATTGAAGCCGGTCTGTATGCCGAAGAGCTGCTGAAGACCACCTCCAATGATTTGAGTTCTCGCCAGCGACGCGAACTGCATATTCTTGCCCAAGACGGACAGCAGGCAAAGAACCACCTGCTCGAGGCGAACCTCCGTCTTGTTGTCTCGCTGGCAAAGCGCTACACCGGACGTGGAATGCAATTCCTGGATTTGATTCAGGAAGGCAACCTTGGCCTTATTCGTGCGGTTGAAAAGTTCGACTACACGAAGGGCTATAAGTTCTCAACCTACGCGACCTGGTGGATTCGTCAGGCGATTACGCGTGCGATGGCAGACCAAGCGCGTACTATCCGCATCCCCGTCCACATGGTCGAAGTGATTAATAAGCTTGCGCGTGTTCAGCGTCAAATGCTTCAAGATCTCGGCCGCGAACCTACTCCTGAAGAGCTTGCTAAAGAACTGGATATGACTCCTGAAAAGGTTGTCGAGGTTCAAAAGTATGGACGTGAGCCGATTTCTCTGCATACTCCTCTTGGTGAGGACGGTGATAGCGAGTTCGGCGATCTGATTGAGGATTCTGAGGCTATCGTTCCTGCAGATGCCGTGTCTTTCACCCTGCTTCAAGAGCAATTGCACCGAGTCCTCGACACCCTTTCTGAGCGTGAAGCTGGCGTCGTCTCGATGCGTTTTGGTCTTGGAGATGGACAACCTAAGACTCTTGATGAAATCGGTAAGGTCTACGGAGTGACGCGCGAACGCATCCGTCAGATTGAATCTAAGACGATGTCGAAGCTTCGT
>CALHID010000207.1 GCA_938030835.1 uncultured Actinomyces sp.
TCGAGGTCGATGATGTAGATGCCGTTGCGCTCGGTCAGGATGAAGCGCTTCATCTTCGGGTTCCAACGACGGGTCTGGTGCCCGAAGTGAACGCCAGATTCCAGAAGCTGGCGCATGGTGACGATTGCCATTGCATCGTCCTTTCCCCGCTGAGCGGGATCATGGGGTTTCCCCCGGTTTTCTCGGTTAATGTGCCTTTCGGCCCTGGTGCCATGACGTTGCGACCCATTGGACCGTGACGCAACTGCCCCGGCACTTTCACTTCCGTGAGGTGCTCGGAAAATGGCACGCGAAGTCATCCGCATAGCGAATGCTGTTCAATCCTACCGTATTCGTTAAGGAGATTCGGCCTTCAGAAGGTGCGCGACGACGAAATTCAGCTTGTGATTGCTCACTTTTTATCCACAGGGTATACGCCCTCTCCGTGTTTTCCACAGATTCAAGCATGCTCATGCATACAGATGTCTTTTAAAGAGATTGTGGTCTATGGCGATATTCCCTGATCTTCGAAAAAATCTGACACACATAGGAGTGGCAACACTCGTTGCCTGCGCATTTCTAGGCTTACCGGCATACGGTGTCACTCCGCCCCATTCCGCTTCGCAGTGGCACCAGCCTTTTAGAGGCGGCTTCACCCTGGTTAAAGCTTTTAACCCACCGGATAGACCCTGGCTGAGTGGTTCTCGAGGCATATGGCTCAACCTCCATAACCCCCAAGGCGCAATCGAATCACCATGCGACGGCAGGGTGATCTACAGCGCCGAGCTCGCTGGCCGAAAGGTTCTTTCAATTGACTGTGGCGGGATCCATTCGACTTTCGAACCGGTGGTTACCACGCTGCGCACCGGCCAAAGTGTGAAACGAGGAGAGCAAATTGCCTCAGCTCCTCCCTTGGGGAGCGAATGGACAAGCAAATCTATCCGAGAAGGACAGATTCATTGGGGCGCAAAAATCTCGCGCACTCGATATATCAACCCATTGCGAATGCTCACTGGGCACCCCAGGCTTAAAACCCTTTGAACACACTAGGCACGCGGGTGCGCTTGTCGATAGATCGCACTTAGACGCTGGGCGTCAACATGCGTATATCTCTGCGTCGTTTGAAGCGAGGAATGCCCAAGCATTTCTTGTACCGCCCGAAGATCGGCTCCCCCGCCCAAAATATGCGTTGCCGCGGTGTGCCGAAGGGCGTGAGGTGCAATATCTCGAACCCCCGCACGTGCGCACATCCGGTGGAGCATTCCTCGGATTACGCGCGGATCGATGCGTTTGCCTTTGTCACCAACAAAGAGCGCCTTCCCTGCTTCGGGATGGGCCAACTCTTGCCTTGGCCCATTAAGCCAACGCTGAAGGGCGTTGAGACAAGTTCGAGTAAAGGGAACAACGCGTTCCTTGTTTCCTTTACCAATCACGCGAAGGGTCATTCCCTGTTGATCAACCGAAGTCGTATCCAAGGAGCAAACTTCACTCACACGCATTCCAGTCGCGTAAATGGTTTCCAGAATTGCCCAATCTCGTACTGTTGCTGGTGAGGGGTCATCACTGGCTTGGAGCGCAGCGCATGCAAGGAGGCGTTCGGTGTCAGAAACTGTTTGGACCTGAGGAAGCTTCTGATCACCGCGAGCGCTAGTGACGAGCAGCCCAGGATCAGTTGCGAGATAACCCCGACGGTGTGCCCACGCCGTGAATGAGCGTATCGAGGCAGTCTTTCGTGACACAGTTGAGCGTGAGTTTCCCTTGCGAAGTTCATCTGCAAGCCACATGCGAATTGCGCGCAAGGTAACGACGTCATTGACGTTTTCTACTGTGAGCTCTTCAGTATCGGTTTCTTCGAGAAATGAGTGTAAGTCTCCGATATAGGCACGCAGGGTATGCGGAGAAACTGCAGCATTTGCGCGCAGGTAGGTCTCCCACGCTTCCAACAGTCTCTCTTCCATACCGTGCAGTTTAGCGATGTGGGGATTTACTTCGGTGCCAGCCGCGCTCATCGTTTGCAACATAACCTTCTAATTGAAGTCGGGCAAGCGCTATCTTCACGCTCTCTTCATCCAGACCAGCGGCAACCGCCGCTCTTTCAATTGTCATTGAACGCCTCTGCGGAAGTGCCTCAAATACCCTGCGCATCAGCGGCTGAAGCGCATCAATCCCCTCATCGGGGGCTGTTGGGTCCCCAAATAGTGGCATTTGGTTTTCTTCAGGAAGCTTCTCCCCAATCATGTCGATAATATCTGCCCAATCACGAACGAGTATTCCTCCGTTACGTAACAGTTCGTGGACGCCGCGTGAAGCCTCTGAATAAACCGAGCCGGGAACTCCGCCAACAGGGGTCCCCATCTCAAGTGCCCAACGCGCAGTTGCCAGCGCACCCGAGCGCGGAGAAGCCTCGACGACAACAACCCCAGCGGCAGCTGCGGCTATCAGGCGGTTCCTTCCTAAGAAGCGCCATTTTGCGGGCCGGAAAGTGCAGGGGACTTCTGATACTAAGGCCCCTCCACTCCTCAAAATCGCACGAAAAAGATCGCTATTGCTAGCTGGGTAGAGGTTTCCCAATCCGCCAGCCATGTAGGCACAGGTCTGGCCACGAACATTAACGCTCCCCTGGTGCACCGCGGTATCTATTCCTATTGCCCCACCAGAGATTGTGCAGTAACCGCGATGAGACAGCTCTGAAGCCAGTTCACTTGCTACTTCGTTTCCATAGTGCGATGAGGCTCGAGCGCCAACGATTGCGATAGCGGGTGACTTCGGCATTGCTCCGATGACCCAGAGCAACCGAGGCTGCGACTCCCCTAGTTTTTCAAAGCCACCTGGCCAGTCAGGATCACTCGGAAGAACAAGACGCCCACCGATTTTATTCAAGATTTCCAATTCAACGTGTGGATTCGCAGCCAAAGCGCGCGGTCTCCAGCGCTTCCAGCAGGAACGAAATACTTCTTCCTCATCTCTTAAGCACTGAGGGATTACCAGCGTCGGGGCTAAAATCCAAGATTTTGCTGCTTCGTCTCCCAAACGCAGTCGTAAGAGGTCAAGGTGCGCATCCGACGGTTCGCTCACACTGTTCCACCAGATTTCGTCGAGTAGTTCGGGTGTCTCATCCGATGCCATAGTTCTCCCCTCCTTGCCTGAGCTGGAGAGCAGCAGAGAACTCATCCAGTCCGATTGAGTTTTTTCCCGAATAATCTGCGCACGTCCACATGAGTCGCAGTAATCGATCCGCTCCCCTCATTGAGAGGCGACCTTGATCAACTGAGTGATCGATCATGCTCAGGATCTGATCCGAAGGTGGGTGAAGCGATCGAATCCACGAGCCCGCAACATCCCGATTCATGCGCCACTGAGTACCTTTCAGCCGGTGAGCAGCTCGTTCACGCGCTTCGCAGACCTTGTCTTTGAGTTCATGCGAGGTGAAGTGAGATGCGCAAGCAAGATCCGCCTGACTGGGAACACGCATCGACAGCGTGATGTCGATGCGATCAATCAGAGGTCCTGAAAGACGTGCCAGGTAACGCCTCCTTTGGATGGAAGAGCAGGAACACGAACGGATCCGTCCACCCAGGTGCCCACACGGACAAGGATTTGTCGCCATCACCAATTGGAAAGAAGCCGGGTAACGCGCCGTATGGCCTGAACGCTGGATACGCACCCACCCTGACTCCAGCGGTTGACGTAGAGAATCCAGAACTGCCGGCGCAAATTCTGTCGCTTCATCAAGAAACAGAATTCCGGCGTGTGCCAATGAGGCGGCACCTGGGCGGATGACACCGCTGCCTCCACCAACCATTGCGGGGATCGACATCGAGTGATGCGGGGCTTGAAATGGAGGTTCTGTCAGCAATTGCCCGCTACTTAGGTCTCCGGCAATCGAATGAATAGCGCTAGCAGTTAAGGCATCGCTTTGCTCGAGTTCTGGAAGGATTGAAGGAAGTCTGGAAGCCATCATTGTCTTCCCGCTTCCGGGTTCCCCGATCATCATCAGATGATGGCCGCCCGAGGCCGCGATGGCGACAGCCTCGATTGCCGAGTTATGTCC
>CALHID010000208.1 GCA_938030835.1 uncultured Actinomyces sp.
AACGTTGGAGTCTGCGTGAGAACCACCGTTGAGGATGTTCATCATGGGAACGGGGAGGATGTGAGCGTTGGGGCCGCCCAGGTAACGGTACAGGGGCAGGCCTGCGGACTCAGCTGCAGCCTTTGCAACAGCAAGGGAGACACCGAGAATTGCATTGGCGCCGAGCTTGCCCTTGTTCGGGGTGCCATCCAGCTCGATCATGATCTCGTCGATACGACGCTGATCAGATGCGTCTTCGTCAATGAGTTCGGGGGCGATGATCTCGTTCACGGCGTCAACGGCGTCTTGAACGCCCTTGCCTTGGTAACGACCCTTGTCGCCGTCACGACGCTCAACGGCCTCGAATGCACCGGTGGATGCACCAGAGGGAACTGCTGCGCGCTCAAAGGTGCCGTCTTCAAGGACGACCTCAACCTCGACGGTGGGGTTACCGCGGGAATCAAGGATCTCACGAGCTCCGATTGCTTCAATGCTTGCCACGTTAATTCTCCAATCGATTAACTACGTGACTACTGTCGTATCTAACGCTAGTACATTCGGCGCTCAAGCAGAACTGCTACACCCGTGCACCACTGCATATTCATGACGCCATCCGTGCGTTATTTGGCGAAAATTAGACATAGGTCCCCATAAATGCCGTATCGCCCACCCTCTCGGGTGGGCGATACATCACATTTAGACGATCGATCAGTCTTAGTCGAGCTACCGCTGCTGCGCTCCGCTATTGGCGCGAATGACATCACCGAAAACACCTTGAGTCAGCGAACCACTCTGCGCATCCAAGGTGCCGTACCGGGGATTGATTTCAACCTTGGTTGTCTGGATCGTTCTCGCCAATTCCGCATTTGCCTGGGCCAATTGCTGCTGAGACATACCGGAAGAACGCAGCTTCTGCTGGGCGATCGAGTTCTTAATGACGGTCTTCAGAAGGGGGCTAGGATTCGTGATGGGCATGCTCTTCCCACCGCGCTGAACAACTTCTTGTCCCATTTCGGCAAGGCTGTCAGTGATTTCCTGGTCGGAGACCGTAATGCCGTTCTTTTCTGCAAGCTTGCCGATAGCCAAGTTCTGGTTCAGAGTCGGAAGCAACTGTGAGGCATCGACATCTTGGCCAAGCAGCCCACTGAGCTGCTGGCTGGTCAAGCTCACATCGGCTTCACTAATACGCATATCTCCAACGATTGCAGCGGTTCCCGGGTGAGCAGAGCAAGCTCCAAGTCCCAAACCACACACGGCAAGAAGGATCGCGGCCTTTGATGCGCGCGCACGTGAAACCATGAAAATATCCTCCGGTTCATTCACTTCGTAGTCAGTGCCAGTGTAGCGCTCTCATCAGCGCGTTGAAGCCACGGTCGGATTCAGAACCTTTGTCAGAAGGTTCTCGATCCATTCGAGCAAGGCATGATCAGTCAAAGGCACTCCCCCAACCCGCGCCGTC
The DNA here is from genome assembly GCA_938030835.1 of uncultured Actinomyces sp. Lineage (GTDB taxonomy): Bacteria > Actinomycetota > Actinomycetes > Actinomycetales > Actinomycetaceae > Pauljensenia. Next base: position 1,439 of record CALHID010000208.1, read on the forward strand.
ATGGGAAGCGGAACCAAAAGCTGGCGAACCGCAGCCTTGACGACACAACCGGGGTACAAGCGCTTGAGACGCAGCGCCTGAGACTCCTTCAATTCGATCGGGTGAATACGCAGGTACTTACCCTGAGTGGCAACTTCGTCGATTCCGATCTGTCGCAGAAGAGCACGCAGACGCGCAATTTCGAAAAGTAAATCCACCTGAGGTGGGATGGGACCATAGCGGTCTGTAATTTCGTCGCGCAGATCTTTTTCCTGCTCACTGTTTTCCACCGCGGCGATCTTGCCGTAGACCTCCAAACGCAAGCGTTCTGCGGAAATATAGCTTTCGGGAATATGTGCATCAACGGTCACGTCTAGGCGCAGATCCTTCTTCTCTTCCTTGCGCTGGCCCTTGAAAGCCGCTACCGCATCGGCAACCATCCGGACGTAAAGGTCAAAGCCCACGCCTTCGATGTGTCCGGATTGCGCGCCTCCCAGAAGATTACCGGCGCCTCGGATCTCAAGATCACGCTGCGCAACGGCAAGACCCGCCCCCAGATCAGCGTTCTGGGCGATCGTCTGCAACCTCTCATGGGCGGTTTCTGAAAGCGGACGGTCCGAGGGATAGAAGAAGTACGCATAAGCGCGCTCACGGCCTCGGCCCACACGCCCACGCAACTGGTGCAATTGGGACAGGCCGAAGGTATCTGCGCGGTCAACGATCAACGTATTTGCGTTGGAAATATCCAGACCGGTTTCCACGATGGTCGTGCACACCAGGACATCAAAATCGTGGTTCCAGAAATCAACGATGACGCTTTCCAATTGATGTTCGTTGAGCTTTCCGTGGGCCACTCTAATTCGCGCCTCGGGAACAAGCTCTTGAATATGTGCTGCGACCGAAGAAATTGAATCCACTCGGTTGTGCACGTAGAAAACCTGCCCATCGCGCAGGAGTTCCCTGCGAATCGCCGCGCTCACCTGCGCATCGGTGTGGGCACCCACAAAGGTAAGGACAGGCTGTCGTTCTTCGGGAGGAGTCTGGAGGATCGACATTTCACGAATACCCGAAACCGCCATCTCCAATGTTCTGGGAATAGGCGTTGCCGACATCGAGAGAACGTCAACATCCGCGCGCAGCGCCTTGAGCGTTTCCTTGTGTTCAACGCCAAAACGCTGTTCCTCGTCAATGATGACCAGACCCAAGTCCTTGAAAGCAACGGCACCGCTGAGCAGCGAGTGGGTACCAATCACCAGGTCCACTCCTCCCGAGGCCAAGCCTTCCTTGACTTTCTCTGCTTCCTTCGGCGTTGAGAAGCGCGAGAGAGTACCGATCGTCACCGGGAATCCCGCGTAACGCTCCGCAAAGGTTTCCGCGTGCTGTTGAACCAGAAGGGTCGTTGGAACCAATAGCGCGACCTGTTTGCCGTCTTGAATCGCCTTAAAAGCCGCGCGCACTGCAATTTCGGTCTTTCCGTAGCCAACATCGCCCGTCAGCAGACGGTCCATGGGCATCGGTTTTTCCATATCCGCCTTGACCTCGTCGATGGTGACCAGCTGATCGGGAGTCTCGACGTAGGGGAAGGAATCTTCCAATTCGCGTTGCCAGGGGGTATCTGGACCGAAGGCATGACCCTTCGTCGCCTGACGGACGGCGTACAAACGGATGAGCTCTTGCGCGATTTCCTTAACAGCTTTGCGCGCCTTAGCCTTTGTTTTCTCCCAGTCGGCACCGCCCATCTTGGTCAGTGCGGGCTGATCAGACCCAGTGTATTTCGAGATCTGATCCAGGCTATCTGTGGGGATGAATAGCCGGTCTCCGGGCTGGCCGCGTTTCGAGGGAGCGTATTCCAAGACCAGGTAGTCCCTGGTCACCTGGCCATCACCGCGTCCAACGGTTCGGGACACCAATTCAATGAAGCGCCCAATGCCATGCTGGTCATGGACGATGTAGTCCCCCGGATGCAGGCTGAGCGGGTCAACTCCCTTGCGTCGCCTCGAGGGCATCTTGCGCATATCGCGCGTCGTTGCACCAACCCGCCCGGAAAGATCCGACTCAGAGATGATCGCCAGTTTCAGATCCGGAGCAACAAACCCCTTCGTGCGGGGAGCTGCCACAACATCAAGAACCGATGAATCCTGCGTGGGATCGATTTCTTGAACAATTCGGCTTCCGATTCCCGCATCGGTCGCAATCGAATACAGACGCCGGGCCGGACCTTCGCCTTCTGCCGCAAGGATGAGCGTCCATCCGCTGCGAATGAGCGTTCGGATATCCTCAAGTGCGCGAGTGTAGTCCCCTCGGTAGGGGCGAACATCGCGCGCACCAAGCGCCACCAAGGTATCCGAAACGATGACCGAGTGCGCTTCCTTTTTGAGCAGCGCTCCCGATGCGACATCGTTTTCTGCCTCATCCCCGAGGCCGTGGGAATTCTTGGCCATGGCCTCGGCAAGTTCAGCGGGGGGAAGCGCCGTCAGTTCCCACCACGGGCGCCCCTGCGCTCCCCAAATTTCCTCGAGGGGAATGAAGGAGGCGTCTCCCGCCTCGAGAGGGACTGCTCCCCCACCTGCGGCCTGTGACCATGCGGCAGAGAGAAATTCTTCGGTTGTCGCGACCAAGTCCGCACCGCGAGCGCGAATACGTTCGGGATCAATTGCGACAAAGAGTCCACCCGCGGGGATCAGGTCAAGGAAGGAATCCATTCCACCGACAAGGATTGGCGCCAAAGATTCGAGGCCGGGAGCCGCGATCCCTTGAGAAGCGAGCTCGAGAATCTCTGCGGCGCCGGGCAGAAGATCCATCTCACTGCGGGCCTTTGCACGAACTTGCGGCGTCAGCAGTAATTCGCGGCAGGCAACCGCCCAGACACCAGAGTCGACCACTCCCAATGTTCGTTGATCTGACAGGGAGAAGGCGCGAATTTCATCAACTTCGTCCCCCCACAATTCGATACGCAGGGGGTGTGCTTCCTGGGGCGGGAAAACATCGAGAATGCCACCGCGAACCGAGAATTGTCCGCGCTGCTCCACCATATCGACGCGTGTATAACCCAGGTTTTCAAGCTCCCGGGCAAGATTGGGCAAATCGACAATGTCCCCAGCCTTGACACGTACGGGAGCGCGATCCGCGATCCCGTGAATGATGGGCTGCATGAGAGCGCGAACGGGGATGACAACGACATTCAGCGCCCCGGCATGTTCATCTCCCGATTGCGGGTGGATCAGACGACGGAGGACGGCAATTCTTTGCGCCATGGTGTCAACCTGCGGCGACAAACGTTCGTGAGGCAGCGTTTCCCATGAGGGAAAAACCTCGACGTCTTCAACCCATGCGCGCAGAGCGCTTGCGGTTTCTTCTGCTTCACGTCCCGTAGGTACAACGACGTAAATTGTCTTATCCCGGCGTTGAGCCATTGATGCGATCAGAGGAATGCGTGCACCCGCAGGAGCAACAACACATCCTGATTCACCGTGATCGATGGATTCAAGGACGCGATGAAGCGCCTCATCCTGAGCAAAGACGGGAAGAAGAGCAGAAAACTGTGGCACTTAGGCTCCCTGACGCGTGTGCAGGCGCTGCTGCGCCTCACTGAAACTGGTGGTCACAATATCTTCGACGACATCGGCGGCCTGGGCGATGGTGACGGCGAGGTCATCAAGTTCGCTGCTATTCATTCGCGCTAAGACGTAGTCGGCTGGGTTCATGCGTCCCGGCGGACGTCCAATCCCGATACGTAGGCGGTTGTAGTCTTTTGTCCCCAGTACCTGGGAGATCGACTTCAAGCCGTTGTGCCCGCCTTCACCACCACCGGTCTTCAAACGCAATGAGCCAGCGGGAAGGTCCAGATCATCATGAACGACCAAAAGATGCGAGGGATCAACATTCATGAACTTTGCAAGGCGCCCAATGGGTCCGCCAGAGGTGTTCATGTAGGAATCGCTGGTTGCGACAATAACGCGGGGACCGGGGATCCCTCCGGGGAGCATTCCCAGCCGAATATCCGCACAGTGGGTTCCCGAGCGGTGCGAACTGAGCTGCACTCCCGCATTGTGGGCAAGAAGATCGATGAGCATATGGCCGACATTGTGACGGGTATTGGCGTACTGCGCGCCAGGGTTACCCAGGCCGACAACCATCCAGGGATCCGTTGAAGTCATAGAACGATTGTGCCACCCCCTTCCTGCATCTGCGTCCAGGAAAGAGGTGGCACACCTCGCTCATGCGTCAGTCAGAGGAATCAGAGTTTGCCTGCCGGAGCGGAAGGTACAGCAACAATGAACGCCGGTGCGTCCAATCCGCGTTCGCTATAAGCCTGCGCAACTGCCTGCGCGGTTTCCTCCAGGCGCTCGCGGTCAACAAGCGCGATTGCACTTCCACCAAAGCCGCCACCGGTCATTCGCGCCCCATAGGCTCCGGCCGCCCGCGCAGCATCGACTGCAACGTCGAGCTCTAGGCACGACACTTCGTAGTCATCGCGCAGTGAGTCATGCGAATCATTCATGAGAGCGCCCACGACTTTAAGGCGATCCCCCTCAAGCGGCCCCTCCTTCAGAAGCTCAACAAGGGCACGGGTGCGCGCAATTTCAGAAACAACGTGACGCATACGCTTGATCAAGCGTTCCTCGCTCAACGCTTGAGTCGCAGCCTCGAGGTCCTCGACGTCAACAAGCTGATCGACACCCAATTGGCGTGCGGCCTCTTCACAATCGGCGCGACGCTGACCGTACTGTCCGTCTGCGAGGGAATGAGCAGCACGGGTATCAATAACCAGTAAAGCAAGCCCTTGCGATTCCAGATCGAAGGGAATGTGCTCAACGCTCATATCCCGGCAATCCAGCGCCAGCGCGTGTCCGCTTAGGCAACGCAGTGAAGCAGTCTGGTCCAGACCGCCGGTGTTCGCTCCTGCGATCTGGTTTTCTGCCATTCGAGCACACTCAACAAGGATTGCTCGACCGGCATCATTGGGCTGGCTCACGCTTCCGGCCAGACCCAGCCCCTCGGCCTCGTCAATCGCGACAGCCATCGCACACTCAAGTGCAGCCGAGGATGAAAGCCCACCACCGCGGGGCACGCAGGAGTAGAGCGCAGCGTCGAAACCACGAAGCGGACCGTAGCCCGATTTCTCAAGGGCCCAGGCAACACCAGAAAGATACGCGGCCCAGCCACTTACTTCGCCCTCGCAGCCGCGCGGAGCAATGAGGTCGAGGTCTAACTCATCCACGGCCTCGCGAGTCTGGGGCGAGACCAAGCGCAGCAAACGGTCTTCGCGGGGAGCATAGGCGATGAATGCCCGATGCGGCAGTGCGATTGGCAGGCAGGGACCACCGTTGTAGTCGACGTGCTCGCCAATAACATTGACACGTCCAGGAGCAGACCAGACATCTTGGGGCTGGTAGCCAAAAGTTTCTTCAAAGAGCTGAGCAGCTAGTTTGCGTCCTTCTTCGGCGCTTAAAGCCGCTGACCATGACAGTTCCACGTGCACACTTCCTTGGGTGTTTCAAACTCGTACACTACCGATAAGCCTAGCCTATTCAGGCAGTTCCCTACGCAACGATCTTTGCTAGCTCAATGTGCCTTGAGCCCCTGCGTCCATGTACCATGAGCAGGTTCCTATTCCCCATTTCAGGTAGTTCAATGTATCTTCCACAGCGCTTACCGGGCCAAGAATGGCTGGGCGTTGTTATTGCCCTGCCTGAACCATGGGTGAGCGTTCTTACCGATATCCGCGTGAGCCTTGGGGATGATCAGGGCACGAAAGTGCCCGCGCACATCACGATTCTTCCGCCAACAGCGGTGGATATGGAACGTCGCGAGGAAGTAATCGAACACCTTCGCGGCGTCGCTCAGCGTTACACACCTTTCCGCGTCACCCTGGGAGACACCGGCACTTTCCGTCCCGTTTCTCCCGTGGTTTACCTTTCCCTTGCCGAGGGCGAGCGCGAGTGCACGATGTTGGCCGAAGATATTCGCTCGGGTCCCTTGGATGCGCCCGCGCGCTTCCCCTATCACGCTCACGTGACCCTGGCGCAGGGTGTCTCCGACGCGCTCCTTGATCGCGCGATGAGTTTGGGACCCTGCGACGAGGCCTCGTGGATGGTTCCCGGATTCCGCTTAGATCGTGTGGATGAGAACGGCGTCTACTCCTCCATGGCCCTCTTTGATTTCGAGAGCGCCTGAGTTCTTAGAGTTCGTAGCTCACCGAAAGCGGGGCGTGGTCGCTCCACCGTTCCTCGTACGAGGCCGCGCGGCCGATTGAAAAAGACTGAGCCTTTGCAGCCAGCGCGGGTGTTGCGAACTGGTAATCGATACGCCAACCGGTGTCATTGGTAAATGCCTGACCGCGCTGGGACCACCAGGTGTAAGGTCCCTGAACATCTCCGGCAAGGTCGCGCATGACGTCATGCCACCCCGCATCAAGCCACTGATCCAGGAATGCAATTTCCTCATCGAGTACGCCCGCACGCTTATTGTGGTTCGAGGTCCAATTCTTAATATCGGACCTGGTGCGAACGATATTGAAATCTCCAGCCACAACGGTTCCCAAGACGTCCGCAGAACCTGCTTCGGCCTCGGAAAGAAGCTCCCCCATGCGCTGACCAATGCGCGGAAGGTGAGC
>CALHID010000209.1 GCA_938030835.1 uncultured Actinomyces sp.
TGTCCGGCTTCCGCGCCGAGGCGGACCTGATGGTCTGGTGGCTCGACGACGACCCCGAGGTCTTGCAAGACGCCTACCACCGCCTGCGCGCCAGTGCGCTGGGGAAGTTCCTTGAGCCCGTGTGGTCCTGCATGGGTCTTCACACTCCCGCCGAGTTCAATAGGCGTCACATTCCTGCCTGCTTTGGTGGGGTTGCGCCGCGTGATTGGGCGATGGTTTACCCCTTCGTGCGCTCTTACGACTGGTACTTGAAGGCTCCCGAAGAGCGCTCGCGGATCATGGCTGAGCACGGGCGGAACGGCTTCTCGCAGTACCCGGACGTCAAGGGCTCGACCTTGTCGGCTTTCGGATTCTCCGACTATGAGTGGGTTTTGGCTTTCGAGGCCGATTCGCTGGACCGCCTTGAGGGCGTCATGCATGCCCAGCGCTACACCGAGGCGCGTCTGTACGTGCGGGAAGATACCCCCTTCTTCACGGGTCCCCGCGTGAGCCTGCAAGAGTGGGCGGAGCGTCAGCCGAGGGCATAAGCAGCACTGCTCGAGGAGGTGACCGTGACTCTTCCCGAAGGCCTCGTCGCCTGCGAAGACGGCCTCGTCCGCCCGACTTGGGCGGCTACGGACCCACTCTTGCGCGACTACTACGACACCGAGTGGGGAAGTCCGGTCACCTCCGAGCAAGGCGTCTTTGAACGCCTCGTCCTTGAGAGCTTCCAATCCGGCCTCTCATGGTCAACGATCCTCAAGAAACGCGAAGCTTTCCGCACTGCCTTTGCGTCCTTCATTCCCGAGGCCGTCGCTGCCTTCACCGACCAAGACCGCGAGCGCTTGATGCAGGACGCTGGAATCGTAAGAAATAAGCGGAAGATTGACGCGGCCATTACCAACGCTCGGGCAGTCATTGCGCTTCGCAGTGCTCTAGCCGCCGAATCTGACGCGCACCGCGCCGGACGGATGGAAGAAGCGCCACTTGCACAGCTGCTTCGGCCTCGGCAACCCTATCCGCGACACTTGGGCGAGCTTGTCTGGCTCTACCAGCCCAGCCAGCATCCTCTGCCGAAAAATGCTGGGGAAGTGCCCGCACAAACGGAAGAATCCCGCGCTCTCTCAGCTGAGCTTAAACGCCGAGGTTTCGTCTTCGTCGGCCCGGTGACCGCACTGGCTTTGATGAGTGCGATCGGGATTGTCAACACTGACATCTTGGGAACGTGGAAGCGACCGTTGAATT
>CALHID010000210.1 GCA_938030835.1 uncultured Actinomyces sp.
GAATTAACTTGGAAGAAAAATTTTATTTTTGATTTTTAAACAATTCGTTATAGTTGGTTTGGTTATTAACCATATTCAAATCAACATTTCCCGAGTAACCTGGTAAAGTTCCTTGGTCAGTAAATTGTTGCATTTTATAACTTAAAGTCGTTTCTGGTGAAGCATCCCAAGAACCTGTATTTCGTCCGTAGGCAGCAATCCAAATCGCTTTAAATTTATCGACTTTTATTTGATTATCTCGCAAAAACCAATCTTGAGCATAGATACCAATGTTTTTAGCTCCTTGTTTCTCTAATTCAGAACGAAAAGCCTCGATCCCTTCGTTCATATTTTTCATATTGGTTACCTCGACATCAAGCCAATAATAGGTCGGCTTATAAGGGCTTGCTCGACGATAAAAGTCTCTTGCTTGCTTCTTCATTTCAGAAGTGTTTTCTCCAGTCACAAAAGCATAAACCGCCGTCGGGATTCCCCGCTCTTGGAAAGCTCAGGATGAATCACTCGCCGATAGCCTTTGACTTTATTCTTCGGCATACGCTTCATTGCCTCATGATGCGTATTGCGGCTAGCCGCTTGGACATCCTGACTTACCATTCGTTCTAGTCGCTCTTCTGCTTTTTGTTCAGCCCAAGTACGAATGATTTGCTGCTCATCTCGGGGACTGAGGAAGGGGACACTTTCGGAAGACGAATCTTTAGGCTTGCTTTGGGTAATTTGATCTTCGGAAGGTTTGGAAACATCTTTTGATCCAAGCTTGGAATCTTGATCCTGACGTTTCGATAGATCGGTCGGGACTGATTGCTTGCCTGCTTTCTCAACTCCCTGATCCTGGCTGCTGCGCGTTGGTTGTGCGTAGCTTCCGCCTTCAGTTTTGCCTTCTTTTTTGCCGGAACCTTTAAGCCTTTTTTCTGCCTGCTCAATTAATTCCTCCCAATTTTCCTTCCTTACTTCTCCCTTTGGTTGCTTCGCATCAGGAGTGATATAGTGCAACGGCTTGGTGGGTAGAACATCTGCTTTTTCATACGAAACTAAAAGCCGTTTGATAACTGGATCGTCTTTCTTGCGACGAACATTCTTCCAATACTCATCTGCTATGCGTGCATAGGCCGTCTCTAAATCGGTCTTGCGGGACTTTGGGATAACTTCAAGGCTTGGTAAAGCAGCCGAGAAGGTCAGTCCCATTGCCCTGGTCCGGGCTGTGGTGGCTGACCAGGTGACCATTTGGGATTGTCGAATCGCAGAGGTCACAATAGCCGCAGCCGATTTCGCAAATGTCTTAATCCCCGCCTTGGTGGCTAGGTTTGAGGTCCGTAAGATAGCCACAATCTGGTTGGTTGCTGCATCAATAATCCGCTGCTTAGCAGCCGCTACCGCTGTCGTAATGGCTGCTACTTGAGCGATGGAGAGCTCTTCCTGCTGCTCAGGGGTCAACTGCTCACCCGGGGCAACTAAAGGCATATCAGCAATGCTGGGCTGCGGAGGCAGATAGTGTGGATTGTAGAAACTATCAATTGGCGCTGTCATCTGTTTCACCTCGCTTCTGGGCAATCACGTCTGCGGATTGATTTTGCTGCTTCAAAGCGTTATCGTCCTGCTGAGTCATTGAATTAGCTTGTTTAGCACGGGTAAGAGGTGTGCCTTGATTTGACTGACTAATAACCTGGTTCCACAGAGCTTCATCGCGGATTTCCACTTGTGCGCGAGTAATTTGCTCTGGGGTAAAGTGCAGACCTTCTCGAAGTGCGGTAGAAATAGCAACGCCGTTTGTCACCAGGGTGGCGAAAGCAGCTGTCTTTTCTGTGAGCGTGTAGGTTTGTAGTGGACCCCAAATAGGCTCAAGCTTATTAATGTCGGCACGTTCTTTTTCGCCATTGAGTTCTAGTAACAGGGAAACGTGCCGCTTCCAGGCCGGTGCAAACCGCTTGCGACGATCTTCCACCTTGGCGGTGGAGTTTTCCCGCGCTGCGTCGGCCCCCGCAGAGGACTGATTCAGGCTGTCCGAGAAGTAAGACATTGGGGTGTACGTCAACGACGCTAGGTCTTGAACGTCCTGCTTGGCTGCTTGTAAGAACTCTTGGAAACTTGTTTGCGCTGACTCCTGGAAATTGCTTTCCTTCGGAAGCATCCAGTTAATACCGATACCGTTTTTGAAAACGTTATCGTAATCAATAGGTCGGCCTTCTCGGTCAAACTCTTTAAAGTTGCCAATGAAGACTCGTTGACGGAAGGCTTGCATGGTAGCAATCAGCAGCCGGTGCGCCACCATATGGTTAATACGGTCAATAAGTGAAGTATGTTCCTCGAACTCAGCTCTCGCGTCTTTGTTTTTGAGTACGGTCACTGGGATTCGGGAGACTTCTATCGGATCGTATTCTTTCCACCAAGTCCAGCCTTGGGAAACTAACCGATTGTATGGGATCTCAGTATCATAGGCGGTGATGCATTCGTGATCTTTCTTGGCTGCACGGGCACGGGCTTCTTCAATGGATAAAGTAGGAGTGACGGAGGTGATCTCTTTCACAGCCACTGCCATATATACACCACCAGCTGCTTCACCTGTAGCTGGATCAATCTCGCCACGGATAAAAAGATTGAGCACGTCTCGCTGGAGTGCTCGATCACGGTACATCACCACCGCTGCAATCGGTTCCCCGTAGGGGTCACGCATCACCGCTGCGTTGGTTGGCGGAAATACCTTCTGCCGTTTCGTGCGTGGGTCTACGTAAAGGTAGCTTTGCCGATAACCGCATGCAAGCGCCATGGCTTCTTGGGCTTGGATACCCATCTCATCCCGGTCAAACAGCTGTGCGATTACCTCGTCGCCGTTCTCGTCTGAAGCTGCTGCTGAACGAAAACCTAAAATACCTAAACGGTCAGTGGTAGCCGAAACAATAAGCTTAGCCCAGTTCGTTTGAGCCATCGCCTTCAAGATTGGTAAGCCTTCTACCTGGTTCGTTTCCGGGGTAGAAAAGTGATCGAGGAGATTAGCCCCAGTGAGATAGTCTTGGTTTCGCTCAATGTATGTAGTTCGGCTTGCTATTTCACTAAGTAATGAGCTAGCGAAGAAATCTGGGGTATTTCGATCGTCTGTCTTCTTGATTGATTCGCCATATGTAATTCGATATTTCACGTATTAACCGCCTAATCGGATTGGTACTTGTAGGAAATCGGTTTCGATCTCTGCTGCTCCCTTCGCTAACGCTTGTAACCGAGCTTCCCACGAGAGCACAGCTGCCATTGCTGCGTCGTATTTGAGTTCTCGCTTAATTTTGGTTAGCCGCCATTTCTGGTTGTTTTCGTCATCGTATTGGTTGAGAAGGTTTTTCCCTGCATTGCCGATGTGTCGTTCAAGATCAGGGTTGCCGGTATGAGCTACGTCACCTGAGTCTATAGCTTCCTTGTATGAACGAAGTGCGTAATACATAGGATTTGTTTTATTAGTATACCAAAAGATAACTTTCTTTTCCCAACGTCCAGCCCAGGCAGATAATTGCTCTTGCCAATAAGGCGGATCAGCAAACATCCAATAAACCTCAAAGTCCTCAAATAGCGCCTCAATGGTCGCTTCAACCTCAGATACCGGAACTTCCCAATTCTTAGAAGCTGGATCGTCCTTGGGTGGACGCTCCCAAAGACCAGCAAGCTGCTGAACACCCGTGTTGATATCGGTGATAACAATTGCCGTTGAGTCTTGGGTTTTAGCACCATCAAAACCAATGGTGATAAGTGAGCCGTGCGGAATCCGCAAATCTGGGTCCCCAAGATCAGCAAATTTCTTCCGGTCGAACGCATACATTGAGCTTGCAACCCAGCGGTTACACCAAACCCGTTCAAGGCGTGAGCGATCCGCACCTTCCTCATCCCAGAGTTTCGCTGTGGCCAGGAGGTCTCGCCACGTGGCAGGGCCTGCGGCCTCGCGCAAGGCCTTTAACCGCTGCGCGATGGTATCAAACTTCGCTAGCTCATCTGAGGTTTGCCGATGATAGAAGAAGGTGGTGCAGTCGTCAATCTTGAGATGTTTTTTGTTTGCGTTTTTGACACCTTCCTCAAACTCGCTTTTCGCAATTGAGTCTTCAGAAGGATGACCCGCAGTGGTGATTGACAGCTTCCAAGTGCCGAACATACCGAGTTTTGGAAGACCGTGTACCACCGTTGAGTATGCCTTACGGTTCTGCTCAGAGGTAAACATGTGGGTTTCGTCAAACACCACGAAAGTAGGCTTGAGACCTTCTGCGCTTCTTGAGGTTGCAGCCAGAGGAAGCGCTTTCGAGTTCACTTCCCCCTGCACCATAATCCGCTCCTGAGTCACGTCAAACCAGTCAGCATCTGGGATTTCTTTAGCAATCTCCATGGCCACGCCATACCCAAGATCAAAAAGGAGTTCTTTAGTTGGTGCAAAGAACGGAATATAGGGAGACTGCACCGGAATACCAGGGGCTAACCCACCTGGCATAGAGGGATCATAACCATTGAAACGAACTGGTGCCTCGGGGTGCAGCTCACAAAGAGCGATGATCGCCCCCAACTCAGTTTTTGCGCAACCCTTCGGGACGGCGACGTTTACTGAATAAAAATGCCTACGTCCTGACATGTCGATGTACTCGTCTTCATACTTGGACTTGTGTCCTTCTGGGAAGTACTCATAGGCACGCATGAGGATGTATCGGAAGTCTTCCCGCACCTTATATGGTTGGCCTTGCAGAGGTCCTGGCCCGAATACGAAATGGCTTTCAATAAAGTCAATGACTTGTGGGCCTAAAGTTGGCCAAATGTCCAGCGTCCCATCTGGCTTTCTCGCTGGTTTTGGGGAGATGATTTCCATGACTACACCTCAAAGCCTTGTTGTCGCATCCTCCGTCGCTTCCGTGCACGTGCCGATACTGAGAAGTCATTTGGGTCAGTCGGTGCAAACCGCTGATTAAAAGCGGTGGTTTTTTGTACATGGTGCTCAAAACAAAGCAGCTGCAAGTTATCTAGCCGATTTGCCAAATACTTTTCATGGGGCTGGAACTCGCTCAGTTCTATAATGTGGTCAACTTCTGTTCCTGGTTTTCCGCAGATTGCGCACTTGCCGTCATAGAGTTCTCGGACTCGCTTACGGATAGAATCGGTGGTGTGGGATTCTTTTTTCGGCAGGGGATGCTCGGCACACCGAGTGGTGCCAGGAAGCGCTAGATTATGGCAGGAATGATACACTGGGGTTTCTGATTCCCAGGAACAGAAGGTGACTTTTGGCAAATTAAGCCATCCGTCCCGCGGTCTTACGACGGCTCGGTGCCTTCTTTGACCGATAAGTCTTATTCTTCAGCTGTCGCGCTACCGCGTTTTTAGGGGTGAAGTCGTGACCCCACTTAGAGCCGGCCTTACCCTTGCCTTTTTTGTTTTTGTTGAGAGGCTTATTGCCCCGGCCTGCTTTTGCCACAAATAATTCCTTTGCTTTCGATTAATTAAACTTATTATAACATATGTAGTTTAACCAACCTTAGTTTATTGTGGCAAGAAAAATAGGCCCCAAAGCTGGGGCCTACAACAGCTATTTATTCAGCTAGGCATTCAACAGATTCAACCCATTGATTTACCAGGTCTTTGAAATCGGGTGGGACAAAGCCCTCGCCTTTTACAAACTTCCCTGTTTCTGGGTCAGTTTTCCCGCCTTTGAACTTGGTGCGGTTTGATTCGCAAACCCGCTCAAGGGCTGCTGAAAGATCGTAACCGGTATGGGTTTTCACCGCCAAGCCTAAAAGAGTGAAAAGAACGTCACCGAAGGCGTCGTAAAGATCGGTGAGCACCTTTTCTCGGTATTCTTGATCCAACGCAAACTTCGGTTTTGCCATGAGGTTTACCGCTGTTTTGAGTTCATCTACTTCTTCAAGGAAGAAGTTCAGTGCTGGACGGAGCAGTGCTTCTCGGTCACCTTCTGCATTCAACAGGATTTTCATATGGTCTGAAATGCTTGGCGGGATTTGTCCGACCTGCATGTTCCAATTGCTTACTTCGTTGACGAAATCATCAAAAGCCCAGTTTTGTGATTCTTTATAGGTGGTTGGCGCCTCGGGGTCTGTGCTTAAGCCTGCGTCTTCAAGAACCCTCCCAAATACCGCTCGGTCAAGGTCGTAAAGTTCTTCAGCAATAAGTGCGATCACTGAGCGGAACTCCGCATCTACACCCGCATCGGAACGCTTCTGGATAATTTCTGACCAGGTTCGGAAGTTACCGGTCACCACAATGGATGTCGCGGTAGCATTTGGCAACACACAGCGAGCCGCTTCCGCTGCTTGTTTTTTAGAAGCCTCCGGGTGATAGCGCATCACCATGTCAAAAAGCTTATTGTACAGGTCTACGCTTTCATTGGCGAAGCACTCTAGCTTTGCTTCCATTGATGCTTTAGGTGAAAGTTCAGGATCACCACTTGCGTTAGTGGTTGGGATATCTTGCAAAGCCGGGGGAAGCACTATCTCCAACTTCTCACCTGGAGATACAAAACGCTGAGACAGTACGCTAAACGACAGGTGGCGGTGACGAGTAAGTTCTGCTAAGAAAGAACGGCTCACACTGTCAAGAAGAAATGTTGCCGAAGCGTGTTCCATGATGGAGTAGTGGTGTTTTTCATGGATTGTCTTCTCTACGTACTTGGTCGGCGTGTTGGTTTCCTCATTTGGACGATTCCAAGACTGATAGCAGTTCCGTCCCGCAAACTCAATGAGACGGGTTGAGTCTGGGTCACCTGGTTCAGGGGGTAGCACGGGACCAAACAGGTAGTTGAACTCTGGATTGAGCCGGGTGAAAGCAAGGAGTGTGACTTGCGGAATTTGGGAAATTCGTACAACCATTTATAGCACCTTTTCCGCTGCGTAGTCGTAGGAGAAATCGCCTTGGTTGTTTCGTGCTAATTCACGTCGGCGTTGCTCAACGTAAATATCGTTCTTGTTCCAGAATGCTTCCATGAACATTGCGCGCAGGATAGAGAGTTGTTGGCGCTTTTCTTCAGGGACCGACTTGGAGTCTACGAGGAAATATTTGGGCAGGCCTGGGGTGTACTGAATTTCTTCCTTTGGCTTATCCTGAATGAAGGATGCGATTTCAAGATCCCGCTGATCTACAATTTCGTCGTACTGGTCGCGGAGGTTTTGAAGTTCCTCATCGGTGTATTCTTTGAGTTTTTTAGCCATGATTCTTCCTTTCTAGAAGAGGGGTTCTGGGGTTAATTCTACCTGGTTCAGGTGATGAAGTCCTAATGCTTCACGGAGGAAACAGATTCCTTCTGGTTTCACAAAAGTAGTTCGAGTGACAACCCGTTTTTCAGTCCGTGGGTCAATGCGGTAGCCTTGTTTGACCTCGAAGTATTTCATGTACCGCTGGTATGGGGTGTTGTAGTCTTGCCCTCGGGAAATGAAGATGCCGTTGTGTCGGAGTTGGGCAAAGAGGCTATTTCGTCCGGTCCCCAAGATCTTTGCGGCCTCTGCCATGGTGTAGAGGCCTTCGGAGTTACAGAGTGCGTCGAACGCTTCCGCTTTGGGTTGCAACACTTTGTTTTCTGCTTCTAGGGCTAGCCGTTCTTTTTCAGCTGTAATAGCTAGCTCTAGGATTTCTAGCCGGGACATATCGCTTTGTGGCTTGGTCTGGTTCTGCTCTGCCCTGAGCTTACGTTGTAGTTGTTTCTCAGCTTCGATGAAGTATCGGCGGGCTTGCTTCCCTAGTTCTGAGCGTTGAATCATAGCAATTTCCTTTGCCATATCCAGACTCACAATGTGGTTGAGTCGAGCTTGTGTTGGCATTCCCGCAGGTGGCGTCGGATACTCATTTTTGAGTAAGTAGTCCATGTTTTCTTCAAAACCGTAGGCAACCATTCGAGGGAACCAATCGTTATAACGAGCTCCTATTTGTAGGAACTTGTGAAGGTCCCGTCCCATCACGGCTTGCACAGAATCTTTCATCTGCACGATGGGAAGCAGGTACTTGATGAGATCAGACATTTTTTGACTCCTTTGGGTTGTCTGATTGGGTGGACAATGTGTCTGGTTATCATTATAGCAAAAACACCCAGATCGTAAAGACCTAGGTGTTTCTACATGACAATAATTTGAATGAGCCGATCTGTTCTATGGGAGAGAACCAAGAGTCACCGGAAGTCCAGAAAAAGCCAGAGGCCGGGACTCTTGATCGGTTAACTCATATGATAGCAAGAAACCCTTAAAAAGACAAAACCCCTGGTTATATCGAACGGTCATTTTTGACCGCATAGAAAATCCCCCGGGGGGAGTCAAAAACCCCGGGGGATCACCCAATCAATCACTCAATCCCTACTAAGAGAGACCCTGCGTTATCGTAAACGCAAAACCTATTATATCACGATCCTTCTTGCAGCACAAGAATTGTTCGCTGAAGTAGGGCAATCATGGATTGTGTATCACCCATGTTGTGAGCCTCAATCGCCAGATCAAAGCGCCTATCTTTGGCTTCTTCTACGTCTGGGCCTGTTTTATCACGAAGAATAATGAGGACTCCACCAAATACTTCTTTGTCTAAATCGGCGCCTGGCCAATGCTCTTCCTGCACTCGCTTTACTGCTTCTGCGCAAGCGGAATCCTTAGTAATGTAGGTTTCATTTGAAATATGCTTGGTCATGATAGGTCGCCTTCAACTTTCTGCATTTCTAGCTCAATAAGTCCATCTCGCAGATCTTCATACTTGTGATATCGGTCTTGAAGCTCTTGCATAAGATCATCAAAATCACTTTCAGAGACCATCGCATCAACAAAGGAATACACCCATTCCGAGGGGTATTCCACCAGGTACTGGATGACTTCTTCAACAAGGATTGTCGGAGTGACGTTTTCCGCTAGACCAGGGAAGACAGGGAGTACTCTTTCCATGTAAAAGCTCCGCAGTACCGCTTTTTGAGACTCGAACTGTTCCCAAAGTTGACTGATATCCTGCTCACTTAAGGTCTCTTCTTCATCCTGGTAGGACTTCGTGATTCTTTCTGGAAGCTTTTGAATTTCCCAGTTGATAAGCTCTTGAAGGGTGTCTTTCGCTTCAAAGAGTTTGTTGATGCGCTCCGTGTCTTCGGTTTGTTCCTCTAGGGAAAGATAGAGCCGAATGAGCTCTTCGTCGCTTGGTTGGTTATGCATGTTAGTCACATTCTCCCTCGTCGTTATCGCTTTCTTCAAAGACGTCCTCGAAGAAGTCTTCCCAATATTCATCGCTGCAAGGATGATTGGACATGAAAGAAGATTTTCTCCGACTCTTTGAAGAGTTATTAAATTGTGTCCTTGTCCTGCGTCGATTACGCATTGTTATATCCTTCCTTTCTTGGTTGCTTCTTTAAATGCTTCTATGCGAGCTAGAATTTCTCTTTGCCGTTGCCATTCTGGGGAATCCCTGAGTTTAAGTATGTCTTCTATATCAAGAGATTTTGCCCTTGATATAGGGACTATTTGCTTATGGTTCATTACCGTCCGGTTTTTGTCCTAATAACAACGCCTCTTTAAATGCTTCCAGGCGAATTTGACCCTCTTCCTGTTCCCGTCGTTCGTTATACTCTTGGATCTCAAGTATTTCTTCTAGGGTAAGGACTTTTCTTTGAGTTGGCTTCCTAATTGGTTTACGGCTCATCTTGTTCAAATTCTTCTAGGTAGTCAGACATTGAAATCACTTTTTTGTTGACAGCCTCAATATTGTCCTTCTGACAATCGTGCGCTAGGCAAAGGTAAGAAGCAGCATCGAGACTATCATCAATAAGGCTCTCTGGGTATTCCTCATAGACATTGCCGAGGAAATCCGGGTCTGGGTCAACGCATTGACTAAAGTCAGTGTTGGCAATCACCCGGGCGATTTTGAAAAGCGCCATCATGCGCGCCACGTCCTCGGGAAGCAGCGTAATATCGGTGTCTTCCCGAGTTGAAAGGTACGCGGACCACTGCCTCGCAATCGCGGGGAAAGTTTTGTCGCTGTAAGAGTCCCCCCGCTCCTGAAGGATTTGTTGAATTTCCGAGGCTGCGTCCATGATATGTCCTTTCTATTTCGCTTGGTTTGATTCTAGCATAGTAAGGAATTTATCTGTGTGTTCACAAATAGTTGTTGTCATGTCCTCAATTTCGGCTTCTGAAGCGCAAATATCCACGTCAGCCACGTGAGTAATATCTGTGTAGCCTTGTGCCTCTAAAATCTTTTGAGTATCTTTCACGGCTGCGCAAAAATCCCGGCCAAACGTAAGATTCCCAACACCAATAATGAATTGGGGAGTGTCCCGCAGAATGCATTTCTCGGCTTGTAAAAATTCTTTGAGCGGTTGAGGAATCATGGCGTCTTTTACTCGCCTTCCGGTCGCTGGGTCGTCAACGAACCGTCCGTAGCTGGGAACCAACCACACCACAGAGGAATACATGCGTTTCCCACGGAACTGTCCCGAATCCATGTCAAGGGATGCGTGCTGCTGTATAGTTTCAAGCTTGATTCGACCCACTATCTTAAGGTGTCCCCTTACGCC
>CALHID010000211.1 GCA_938030835.1 uncultured Actinomyces sp.
CTGGAATTCGTTGGCGTAAGAACCAGCAGAATCAAGACTGATGCGAAAAGCCCGGGCCTAGCCCGGGTTTTTGCGCGTGTCGCCTAAGTTTTGAGGCCCGAGCTGCATAGGGTAAAAGGGACCATAACCCCAATCAGAGACGGCTCATGATTCGATTTGATCACGTCACCATGGTGTATCAGCCTGGTGCGCGTCCGGCATTAGATGATGTTTCCCTTGAAGTGAAGCGCGGAGAGTTCGTCTTCCTCGTGGGAAAGTCCGGTTCCGGTAAGTCCACCTTCCTTCAGCTCACCATGAGGGAAATTCGTGCGACGTCAGGAAAGGTGTGGGTCCTTGGCCATGACGTGGGTAAACTCTCGCGTTGGTCGGTTCCTAAGCTGCGACGCCAGGTCGGGACCGTGTTCCAGGACTTCCGTTTGCTGCCTTCTAAGACCGTATATGAGAACGTCGCTCTGGCGATGGAGGTCATTGGTAAGCCTCGCCATGCTATTGAAACCCAGGTTCCCGATGTTCTGGAACTGGTCGGTTTGGCCGGTAAAGAAAAGCGTCTTCCCCATGAGCTTTCCGGCGGTGAAGAACAGCGTGTGGCAATTGCTCGCGCAATGGTGAACCGTCCTGAGCTGCTTCTTGCAGATGAGCCGACCGGTAACTTGGACCCAGATACCTCGCTTGGAATCATGCGTTTGCTGGATCGTATTAACCGCAATGGGACCACGGTTGTTATGGCAACGCACGACGCTGCAATCGTGAACCAGATGCGTATGCGCGTCATTGAATTGCACGATGGAACGGTTGCTCGTGATCAGAACAGCGGCGTGTATGGGGCGGTGAAGTAATGAAGTTACGTTTTATT
The DNA here is from genome assembly GCA_938030835.1 of uncultured Actinomyces sp. GTDB lineage: Bacteria > Actinomycetota > Actinomycetes > Actinomycetales > Actinomycetaceae > Pauljensenia. The sequence goes on from CALHID010000211.1 coordinate 854, forward strand.
CTTTCGGAAGTTGGCAAGGGCCTGTCGCGAAACCGCGCGATGTCTGTTGCCGTGGTGATCGTGACCTTCGTGTCCCTGCTGTTTGTGGGTATCGCAGGCCTTTCGCAGATGCAGGTCTCACGAATGAAGAGTCAGTGGTACGACAAGATCGAAGTGTCGATCTACATGTGTGCCAACAATGACCAGACTCCGAGCTGCAATAACCAAGAGGCAACGGAAACGCAGATTGCAGCGGTGCGCGATAAGCTCCGTTCTGCAGAGCTGGCTCCCTACGTTAAGGACGTCTACGAAGAATCGAAGGCTGAGGCTTTCAAGAACTTCGTGAAGATCTACGGTAATTCTCCGCTGGGGCAGTGGACGACCGAGGACATGATGCAGGTGTCTTTCCGCGTCAAGCTGGTCAATCCTGAGCAATTCAGCATTATTCGCGACGAGTTCACCGGCTCAGCTGGTGTATCCGTTGTGAAGGATCAGCGTGAGATTGTTGAGCCCCTGTTCCAGGTTTTGGGTAAGGCCCGAGGCCTGTCGCTGGGCTTGGCGGGCGTGATGATCGTCGCCGCGGTCTTGCTCATTACGACCACTATTCGCCTGTCCGCGATGAGTCGTGAACGTGAAACCTCCATCATGCGACTGGTTGGTGCCTCGAATCTGTTTATCCAAGCTCCCTTCATGATTGAGGGCGCGATTGCTGCGGTGGTCGGTGCTCTCTTGGCAGTGGGAACCCTGTTCGTTGGTGTTCACGTCCTGGTGAATCAATGGCTTGCACAGGCCTTCCGTTGGACGAACTTTATTGGCATGCGTGAGGTGTGGATCATGTCGCCGATCCTCATCATTGCTGCGGTGCTCCTTGCGCTGTCGGCATCCGCATTCTCACTGGCGAAGTACACGAAGATCTGATCTCTATGGCAAAGACGCGTTTTCACGGTTTTTCAACGGGACTTACCAGTGCGGTGACGCTGCTTGTTGTTGCAGCGCCCCTGGCTCTGGTACCACCCGCTTTTGCGGATGAAGACCGTGATCGCGTTGCTCAGGCTCAGCGCGAGTCCGCGCAGCACGTGCAAGAGCTTCGCAACAACCTTGAGGGTTTGGATGCTTCGCTGGCCCAGGTTTACTTAGACCTTGAAACTGCGAATGCGCAGATCCCCGTTGCTCAGGCTGAGCTTGACACTGCTAATGAACGCTACGAGGGCGCCAAGCGCGAGCATGACGTTGCGCAGGCCCAACTGGAAGCAGCTCAGGCCGAGGTCGCTCGTCTCAACACTGCGATGGAGAAAGCACGCAAACAGCAAGAGGAATCTCAAAAAGCTGTGGGTGCATTGGCGCGCGAGATGTATCAGTCTGGGGGAGTGAGCTCGCCCCTTCTGATCGCGCTGTCTTCTTCAGGAACTGAAGAGATTGCGGATCGTGCAGCTGCAGCGGATGCGATGACACGCGCTCAAGACAGTGCACTCAGCCAAGCGATGGATATGCAGGCGGCAACGCGTAACCAGCAGAGCAGACAAGACGCCGTCACCTCGCGAATTTCTTCTCTGGAGGAGAAGGCACGCAAGGCCTCGGAAGAAGCAGAGAGCGCAAAGAACACTGCAGAAACGAAACTGCGCGAGCTCGACGAACTGAAGAAGACCTCGGAAGAAAAACGCGCCCAGTGGGATGCGCAGAAGGCTCAGGCTGAAGAACAACTTGGCCAGTGGCAGCGCGAGTACCAGGATGCGACCTCGAAGCTTGCAGCAATTGATGAAGAGAATCGCCGCCAGAATAGGCGCTACACCTCCTCGTCGAACTTCTCTAGCCCGCTTCCCGTTCCCTTGGTTGTGACTTCACCTTTCGGGTGGCGCGTCCACCCCGTCCTTGGGATCTCTCGCTATCACAACGGGACCGACTTTGCGGCAAACTGTGGTACTGAAATTTATCCGGTTGCCGAAGGTGTTGTCACCGCTGTGACCGTTGAAACCGCTGGCGGAAACGTTGTCTACGTGAACCACGGGATGATGAATGGTGCGTCCATGTCGACCGCCTATGTTCATATGCAGTCCACCAATGTTTATGTTGGTCAGCACGTTGGACGCGATACGGTTCTGGGCTGGGTCGGTGCAACTGGATACGCCACTGGTTGCCACTTGCACCTGTCCGTCATGCGCAATGGTGCTGATGTTGAACCTCTGGATTACTTGTAGGACAATAGTTCTCCTGTAATTTCTCACTGAGGGGGTGCTTATGCCGAAGGAATGGAAGAAACCAAAGCCTACCGAATCCGAGAAGCGTAAGGCTGCCTCGGACGCGAAGAAAACTATTGCACGCAATAAGAAGGCTCGTCACGACTATCTCATTGAAGATACGTGGGAGGCCGGCATGGTGCTTTCGGGTACCGAAGTGAAAGCCCTCCGAATGGGCCGTGCGTCGCTTGTCGATGCGTGGGTGGAAATTAAAAATGGCGAGGCCTGGCTGTACGGGGCGAATATCCCCATGTATGCGCAGGGTTCGTGGACCAACCACGCGCCGACGCGAAAGAGGAAGCTTCTGCTGCATAGCAGTCAGATTTCCACTCTGGCCGATAAGTCTTCTGCCAAGGGATACACCATTGTTCCCCTTGAGCTGTACTTCATCAGCGGCCGTGCAAAGGTAGAGATCGCCCTT
>CALHID010000212.1 GCA_938030835.1 uncultured Actinomyces sp.
CTGAACGAAGGTTCGCGCTTCGGTATTACCCAGCTTGGTCTTGGTCTGGCCTTCGAACTGGGGCTCGGTGAGCTTGATCGAAATAACGGCCGTCAGACCTTCACGCACGTCGTCACCGGTCAGGTTGTCATCTTTTTCGCGGATGATGCCCTTTTCACGGCCGTAGCGGTTCACCAAGGAGGTCAGCGCGGTACGGAAACCTTCTTCGTGCATGCCACCTTCGGTGGTATTGATGGTGTTTGCGAAGGTGTGAACCGACGAGGAATACGCTGTGGTCCACTGCATGGCGATTTCCACGCTCATAGTGCCTTCGTCGTTTTCCGCTTCGAAGTCAATGATGTCGGCGTTGATCGTTTCGATCTTCTTTGCCGAATCCAGGTATTCCACGTAGTCACGCAGGCCGTGCTCATACATGTAGGAAACCTGGCGGAATCCCTTGTGCTTTTCTTCCGAGGCCTGCTCGTCTCCGGCGATTTCGTCGCCTTCATCCGTGGCAGTTTCGCGCTCATCGGTCAGGGTGATACGCAATCCCTTGTTGAGGAATGCCATCTGCTGGAAGCGCTGACGCAGGGTTTCGAAATCGAAGACGGTGGTCTCAAAGATTTCGGGATCCGGGTAGAAAGTTTGTGTCGTTCCGGTTTCAGTGGTCTCTTCACCACGAACCAATTCGGTAATGGGGTGGCCACCGTTGGCGAAGGACATCCGCCATACGTATCCCTGCCTGCGAATCTCCGTGTCGACACGCGTGGACAAGGCATTCACAACCGAGATACCCACACCGTGAAGACCGCCGGAAACCGCGTAACCGCCACCGCCGAACTTACCGCCCGCGTGCAGGATGGTCATGACGACCTCAACCGTTGGCTTGTGCTCGGTCGGGTGCTCATCAACGGGAATACCGCGTCCGTTATCGACGACGCGAACGCCGCCATCGGCCAAGATCGTGACCTCAATGTGGTCCGCGTAGCCAGCCAAGGCCTCGTCAACGGAGTTATCTACAACCTCATACACCAGGTGATGTAGGCCGCGCTCACCGGTTGACCCGATGTACATACCGGGGCGCTTACGCACCGCCTCCAAACCTTCGAGGACGGTGATATCTGACGCGCCGTAGCCGTCGGATCCGTCATCGACTGTTGGTTCTTGCGTTTCAGCCACCTAATGGCTCCCCTCATTCTTCACCCGCATGGGTGTGCACTGCCCGAAAATGGCGCAGTAGCAATAAAACAACCGCTACTATTCTACCGAAAAGGCAGGGGAAAAGCCCTGATCGACACCGCTGTGAGCGATAATCACTCACAGGAATTATCCGCGAAATATAGCCGTTTTTGAGGCTGTGATCAGTCACACGTTCAGAAACTAGGCGTAGGTATCGCGAGGACCCCGCCCGGGCACTGATAAACGGCCCTTTTTCCACGAAGGAGAGGCCGGTGGACGCAAGATCACCTGCTGCACGATGCCCTCACCCACGGCCTCGGCAATCGTACGTTCCAGGCGCGGCAGAAGTAGCTGAAGTTGCTTAAACCACGCGGTGGAATCGCATTGAACAATCAGGCGGTGATCATCAATTGTTTCAATGGAGCAGTGCTCAGCGACTTCATCGCCAACAATATCTCTCCATCGCGCCATCAGATCTCCCGCCCGCGTGTGTTCCTGCCACCCGCGCGAGGCGATTAAAGAATCAATTGTTAGGCCCAGCTTTTTCGGCTCGCGGTATTTTCGCCGCATCGGAGCCATTCCAGGCATTTTGATCCAACGACTTCCAGCCCGAGAAACGACCGTTGACAGCGCGCTAAATTCGCCATTCGGATCAGCTTGAGGATCAAGATTGACCTCCGAAGCTTCCTGCTCATCATCGAGCAAAATTTCCTCGGCAAATTCTTCACTTTGTCCACTCACACTTCTGCGTCGTGACCGCAGAGGAATGCGGTAGTGACCCTGGGCCTGCGCTCTTGCTTGTACACGTCGTAGTGCAGCAGAAGCGTATTCGAAATCGGAAAATTCACTCATCACCGACCACCGTTCCAAGCTCAGGATCCCAATGGACTGCATGAACCTGAGCATGTAATTCTTGCGGAACATCATCGGCGACCGCTGCCGTGATTAATACTTGCTCCGCTCCGGTAATCATACGGGTTAATCCCGCTCTGCGCGACGAATCAAGCTCTGCAAATACATCATCGAGAATAAGAATCGGAGTGTCCCCATCTCGAGAAAGAAGCTCGAAGGCGCCCAAACGTAGTGAAAGAGCAACCGACCATGTCTCGCCGTGGCTTGCATAACCTTTGACGGGCATCCCACCAAGGGTGAGCTTCAAATCGTCGCGGTGTGCGCCGAATAAATTCACTCCCCTTTCGGCTTCCTTCATGCGTGCCGAGGCCAAAATTTCCTTGAGTTCACCCGCAATCGTGGCAACGTCCCCACCCACCGGGCAATTCCCCTGGGAAGCAAGGAATTCGATATCCAATTTCCGAGGCGATCCACCGATTTCCTCATAGGCATGGGCCGCGGGACCGCGAAGTTCGTCGACTAGTCCCACGCGCGCAAGACTGAGCTGTGCGGAGAGCTGAGCAAAGGTGTCGTCCCAAACTTCTACTGTTGAAAAGTCGGGAGTAAAACCTCGGCGTACCTGTGCTTGAGCACTCTTCATCAAGGCCGCACGCTGACGTGCAACCTTGTCAAAATCAGCCTTCACCTGCGCAATCAAGGGGCGCTGCTGAATGAGGAGATCATCCAAGAACTGACGACGAACCTGCGGGTCACCGCGAACAATTTGAAGATCTTCCGGCGAAAACACCACGCTCTTGAGCAGGCCAAGAACTTCGCGCGGTCGAACTTGGGTGCGATTAACTTTTGCCCTATTCGCTTTTCCACGAACAATCTCAAGTTCAATAACCGTTTCGCGCTCACCTGCGGTCACTAGCCTGACCCGAACAACTGCCCCACCGGGCTGAGGTTCATCAGGGGAAAGCGGTAAACGCACCAGGGCTTGTTCTGCACTCACGCGGTGGGAAGAGAATGCGGAAAGGTAGGAAACGGCCTCGACAAGATTGGTCTTCCCTTGGCCATTCGAGCCCAAAAGGACTGTTGTTCCCGGCGCAAACTCCACTACCGCATGACGGTATGAACGAAAGTCATCCAGCGCAACGTGCGAAACTCGCACACAAACTCCAGATCAGATTCCGTAGCGGATCGGCATCAGCAGGTAGCGGAAGTCGGTCGACTCTCCACCATCGGCCTTTTCCTGCCCGGTGATGACAGCGGGCTTAGTCGGGTGAGTGAAACCGAAGCGAACATACTCGGTGTCCATGACCGACAAACCTTCGCTGAGGTACTGCGGGTTAAACGCGGTCGCGATGTCATCGCCCATAAGTTGGGCCTGAACAACTTCAGAAGCCTGAGCGTTATCACCCTGGCCGGCTTCAAGAACAAGCTGACCATCGGAGAAGGACAGGCGAACACTAGTCTTGCGCTCAGCAACCAAGGAAACACGCTTGACTGCTTCGAGCAGAGTATGACGCTCGACGATTGCCTGGATGGTGGTCGTTTCCGGGAAGAGGCGGCGAACCGGCGGGTAGTCACCATCCATCAGGGTCGATGTCGTGCGGCGTCCACCAGCTTGGAAGCCGATCAGCGAAGAAGCACCCGGCTGAGATTCCTGCGACAGACCAATCTCAACCTTTGCACCCGAAGTCATGGACTTTGCGACGTCCTGAAGAATGCGTGCCTTGACCAGTGCGGCTTCGGACATATCGGAAACCGAATCCCACTTGAGTTCACGCATGGCCAGGCGGTAGCGGTCGGTTGCCAAGAGCGTGATGTTATCGCCGTCGATTTCGACGCGGACGGCGGTAAGAAGCGGAAGGGTTTCATCGCGAGAAGCTGCAATCGATACCTGAGCAACAGCCTGCTGGAAGACTTGGGAATCTACAGAACCTGCAACCTGAGGCTGTGCGGGAAGAAGCGGGTATTCGTCGATAGGCATGACTGCCAAGGTGAAGTGCGATGAACCGCAGGAAAGGGAAACTTTTTGTCCATCAACTTCGATGGTGACCGGCTTGTTGGGCAGGGACTTTGAAATATCTGCAAGAAGTCGACCGGAAACCAGAACTTCGCCTTCTTCATCAACCGAGGCGGGAATACGCGAGTTTCCAGAAACTTCGTAGTCGAAGGAGGACAGAGTCAGTTCCTGACCCTGAGCCGAGATTCGCATACCAGCAAGGATGGGGCTTGCGGGACGGGTGGGAAGTACACGCGCTGTCCATGAAACAGCTTCTGCAAGCACGTCGCGGGCGACGGTGAACTTCATGGATTCTCCTTGGAACTGAATGTAGATATACCGTGGTCAGTTTACCTGGCTGTAGGCCTCAAGGAAACTGAGAATTACACCTTCACGAGTCTGAGCTCGAGGCCTCACTGATGTTGGCGATTTTTTGTTATTTGTCTTGAACTAAAGTTCGTCATCATCATCGGCTATGTGGATTGTGTGGAAAACCCATTTTTACCGTGAAATGACTGCACTTTTTTCGTGGATGAATATGTGAATCTGTGTGTGAACGAACTACACGTTTTTGTGGAGAAAATTGTTCTGTTGTTTTCTCTCCACAAATTGCTCTGCGTCGTACACAAGCGATCGGTGATGTTTCACCACAGTTTCCACAGCTTCTGTGGAAAGGAAGTTTGCACCCCGAAACGTCCAGTTTTTAGCTGAGCGTCGCCGACTGACGTGCGGCCTGCTTAATGCGGTTGGTCAATTCGGTGACGTAGTTGAAGGTTTCCCTTTTCTCCGCCATCAACCCGACAATCTTCTTATTCGCGTGCATCACGGTTGTGTGGTCGCGTCCGCCAAATGCAGCACCAATCTTCGGAAGCGAAAGATCGGTGAGTTCGCGACACAGGTACATCGCGATCTGACGTGCCTCGACGACGACATGCGAACGGTCCGAGGACGATAATTGGTCAATCGTCACGCCGAAATAGGTCGCGGTCTGACTCATAATCAGCGTTGGTGTGACCTCGGTGTCCTGGGGGTCGGAAGCAAAGTCCTTCAAAAGCATCTCTGCCATCGAAACGGTGACCGGTTCTTTCGACAGGGATTCGAAGGCGGCAACTCGCACCAGGGCGCCTTCAAGTTCGCGGATATTCGAGGAAATTCGCTGGGCAATGTATTCCAAAACCCGAGGATCAACTTCGATATTTTCCGCACTGGCCTTCTTTTGCAAGATTGCGATACGGGTTTCCAGGTCGGGAGGAAGGACGTCGACCAAAAGGCCCGCTGCGAAGCGCGAACGGATTCGATCTTCCAGATCGAGTTCGCGAGGCGGGACGTCTGAGGTCAGAACGATCTGCTTTCCCGCGTTGTACAGAGAGTTAAAGGTGTGGAAGAACTCTTCGACCGTACGCTCTTTGCCCTGAATGAATTGGATATCGTCAATGAGCAGAACGTCGACCTCGCGGTAGCGCCGCTGGAATTCCTCAATGCTCTCTTCACGCACCGAGTTAATGAAGTCGTTGGTAAATTCCTCTGAGTTCACGTAGCGCACACGCATCTGCGGGAAAAGTGACAACGTGTAGTGGCCGATTGCGTGGATTAAGTGGGTCTTCCCCAGCCCGGAACCACCGTGAATGAACAGCGGGTTGTAGGCACGCCCTGGGCTTTCTGATACCGCAAAAGCTGCAGCGTGAGCGAAGCGGTTTGAAGGACCAATGACGAAGGTGTCAAAAGTGTGCTTGGGATTGAGATGCGTGCTTGCGGTATCGATTGCCAGTTGCGGGCTTCCCGTGCTGCCGGAAGTTTGGCTGAGTTGTGCAGAAGCCTGAGACGAAGAGGATGAATGGGCGGGCTCGGCCTGTGAGGAAGTCGCGCTGTTTTCCGCAATTTCCGAGGCCGTGGAGGAGGTTTGCTCTACCGCTTCTTCTTGTGCATCCAAAGTGGGGTCGATGGTCACTGCCAGTCGAACACTTCGACCAAGAATTGCAGCAAGTGCCTGCGTGAGATCATTTGCACCGTTGTTTTCAATCCACTTTTTTGCGAAGTCATTGGGAACTGCGATGAGGATCGTGCCGTCAATATCGCCCAGCGGCTTTGCTGAACGAAGGAAAGACATGGCTGCGGGTCCCAAGAGATCTGAGTTTTGCGACAGTGCCTCAGACCAAGCCTGAGTAAGGGCATCGATCGACACGGGAACCTCCGAAAGCTGACGTGAGATAGGACACGAGAAATGATATCGGTTGCGAATCATTATCCACCGATAACTTTACAAGCATGTCATGTTTTCCACAGCTGGGGATAGACCTGTGGATATTTAATCCCCAAATGACATTTGTGTAGTTACAACACCTCCCCCTTGTGCCAAAAAGAAAAGACCCTTGTCCACAGCTCTGTGGATAACTTTGGATGTGGATAACTAACCCCCAATTTATCCACACCTGCTTCCACAGGTGTGGATTTGGTGTGGTACGGCGCTCTTTCGTTGACGGAACGGCCAAAAACCCGTAGGCTGTCAGTTCGTATGTGTGCCTAATTGCGGCGCACACTGTCCATGACCAATTCGAGGAGATATCAGTGACCACCAAGCGGACTTATCAGCCGAACAACCGTCGTCGTTCGAAGACGCACGGCTTCCGCCTGCGTATGAGCACCCGCGCTGGCCGCGCAATCCTGGCTGCACGCCGTCGCAAGGGCCGCGCCCGCCTCTCCGCCTGAGCTTTCGCGAGGTGTTGCCCCGCTCGAACCGCATGGTGAATCCAGCGGACTTCCGCCTCGCAATCCGAAGCGGATCGCGCGCGGGTCAGCAAAGGCTCATTGTGCATTGTCGAACCGACGAGGATAGTGATTCACGCCTCGTCGGTTTCGTCGTACCTAAAAGCCAAATTAAACGAGCGGTTGGACGTAACCGAGTTAAGCGGCAATTGCGTCACCTCATGAAAGAACGCTTGGGCGCACTTCCTCAGGGTGCACGCGTTGTTGTTCGCGTTAAGCATGACGCCCTGGGTGCAAGCTCGTGCGAACTTGGGGAAGAATTAGACCAAGTTCTTCGCCGTGCATGGAAGAAATGGGATCATCGGGAGGGAGGTCGCCTATGAGGTCTCCTTTTGCTTATATTGCCATTCTCCCCGTGCGCTTCTACCAGCGTTTTATCTCTCCGATGTTTGCCCCGCGTTGTCGCTACTACCCCACCTGCTCAAGCTATGCCTTGGGCGCATTGCACACCCACGGCCTCGTCAAAGGGACAATCCTGGCCGTGTGGCGCATCCTTCGTTGTAATCCGTGGAGCCTGGGCGGGGTCGATGAAGTTCCCGCACGCGGCACGTGGACCAGCGAAGCCTGGACGCCACCCCAAGACTGGGCCGGCTACGACGATCCATGGGCACAAACCCCCATGGGCATGGATCGCACCGATGACGAAACATCGGTCGACACTCTCGAAGACTTCTCGGCGAAGACCGAGCATCACACGGACGCAGTGAGCGTCCCCCGCGCATCATAAGGAGATCTCCTGTGGATTCCATTCTCTATCCCTTCGTTGTCGCAGTCGCATGGCTGTGGATTCGAATTCACGACTTGCTTCTGCTTGTTGGAATGAGTTCAGGTGCAGGACTTGCATGGATTATCTCCATCATCCTGCTGACCGTCCTTGTGCGCGTGCTCATCATTCCGCTGTACCTCAAGCAGCTGAAGAGTATGAGGGGCACCTCCATTGTTCAGCCCCAAATGCAGAAGATTCAGGCGAAGTACAAGGGAAAGACCGACGTCGCCTCGCGCCAACGGATGCAGCAGGAAATCTCTGAACTTAATAAGAAGTACGGAGTCAACCCCTTTGCGTCCTGCCTGCCGATGCTGGTTCAGCTGCCGGTTCTTTTCGCAATGTACCGCGCGATCTACGCGATCCACGCTCTTGCTGAAAACACCTACTCGGTCGGTTCGCGCCACATCGATTCGCTGGGTCCGATCACCCAGTCGGTCGCAAGCGAGATCGATGCATCCCAGGTCTTTGGCGTCCCGTTGTCACACACCATTCGCGACTCGCAGCTTATGTCGCTGCCGACCCTGGTCTTCGTCATTTTCATCATCGTTATGGTCGTCAGCCAGTTCCTGACCATCCGCCTGACGATGTCGAAGAACATGCCGCTGAACCAGGATCCGAGCAACCCGATGGTCCGTTCGCAGCGCATGATGATGTACTTCATGCCCTTCATGTTCATCTTCTCGGGCTTGTTCTTCCAGATGGGTGTTGTTATCTACACGACCACCGCTGGTATCTGGGCCTACCTGCAGATGCTGTGGGTCATTCGCAATATGCCGAACCCCAACTCTGCTGCCTACAACGAACTCCTGGCCAAGCGTCAGGATGCCTACCAGTCGTGGGCACGTCCCTTCTTCGCGGAATACGACGAGAAGCGTCGCGAACTGGCCGATGGTTCCGATGAACTTAAGGCGCTTAACGAGACCACGCTGACCGAGGTTCGTAGCCGCGCCAAGCGTCAGAAGATCGCCTCTGATTTTCCGGAGGCCATGAGTGCCGGAGAGATCGTTTCTGTTTACCGCAACCTGTCCATGCAAGAGTGGACGACCCTTCCTGATGAGGTCTGGATGAAGGGTGTCAAGGTTGCAACTGAGCGCGCAGCAGAACGTCGTGAGGCTGCTGCTAAGCGTGAAGAGGCCCAGCGTCAGGTTCGCGCTCGTGGCGGACAGACTGCCTCTTCTGAGGCCTCGTCAGATGCTGAAGCCGCAGAGCTCGAGCGCAAGCGCCAGGAACGCCGCAAGGCTCGCCGCGCCGCTGCAAAGAAGAAGAAGCGCTGAGGCGCCCATAGACCATTCGATGCCCAAGGCATCAAACCCCTACGGAGGATAAACATGAGCGAAGAAACGACAAACGAGCTCTCGCGTCTTGAGGAAGAAGGCGAGCTCGCTGCCGATTACTTGGAAGAACTGCTGGATATTGCCGACCTCGACGGCGACATTGAAATTGATGTCGAGAATGGCCGCGCATCAGTAGAAATCATTTCGGAAGATCCCTCTGCTCTGGATCACCTTGTTGGCGAAGATGGCGAAGTTGTCGACGCCCTTCAGGAACTCACGCGCCTTGCTGTTCAGACCGAAACTGGTGAGCGTTCGCGCCTGATGCTCGATATTGCGGGCTTCCGCGCTGATCGTAAGGCTGATCTTCAGGACCTCACCCACGAGGCAATCGCCCGCCTTCGCGCGACCGGTGAGCCCCAGAAGCTTGAGCCCATGAACCCCTTCGAGCGCAAGGTCTGCCACG
>CALHID010000213.1 GCA_938030835.1 uncultured Actinomyces sp.
CCCCCTTTTCTGTCTAATTAACTCAGCTTTAAGCGCTCAGCCAAGCAGTCAATCAGTAGCGGATCGCGTCAATCGGCTTAATCCGCACAGCCGCGAACGCAGGGATGATGCCGCACAGGGCTCCGATGCTCGTGGGTCACTACCTCGCCGCTACGAAAAGCTCGACCAAGGGGGTGGGCCAGCTTGGTTAGGAGTACTCCGAAATTACTTACCTATATCGATGCTCACACCTTGAACTTGCCCCTCAAGAACTTTATGCGATGCGATATATCGCACTATGTCTGAAGGAGTTATCACGGCTTGGCGAACAACCTCCGAGCGAGCGAAACCAGGATTTATTCGACTGGCAGTCCTGGATATTCTTAAACGCAAAAACTTGCATGCTTACGGAAGCATTAAGGCAATCCGGAAAGAAACTATGGGACTGTGGGCTCCTAGTCCTGGCTCTATCTACCCCACTTTACGTACTCTCACGGAGCAAGGTCTGGTGAAGGATCTCGGAGATCATACCTACCAAATCACCGAAGCTGGTTTGAATGAGCTCGATGTTAAAGAAGAAGAAGTGTACGACGGATGGCAAGAGTTCATCGATCCTAGCGACAAGCACATAGCGATTGGAAGCGTGAAGAGCCTCGTCAACCTCATTGAAAAAGAGATTGAGATTATTGTCAGCTCCGGTTCGGAAGGTCAGATAAACGAAGCTGAAGTCTTGTTACGATATATCGAATTGTCCTTCCGGACTCTCATGCAAGCCACTTCCTTGAAGAAACGCAACCTCGACTGGGATTTCCTGGCGAGGCGGGAAACGTCAGCTGGACATGGACAGAAGACTGACACAGCAACTTTCGATGAGCTGCCTTTCTAAAGTAAGGAACCAGAGAGATGAACTCTGAAGAGATAAACGTGCTACCGCAGGATCTAAATTCGCAATGGCGCAGTTTTGTGCAGTTCTGGACGGAATATGCTGCGACTATTGCACCATTGGAGCCACAACAGTGGTGGGAGCAACCCACTGTAGTTAGTCCAGATCTAGAAGCTCTGCTTTTAAGTGCTAGGGCCACCGCTGAACTGCCCTCCAACGAAACTTTGCCCCAAGCCCTGGAGGCAGAACTGTTGCAGCTACTCTCCCGTGTGGTGCACCCCCGTGACCTCGAAGTGTTGCGGCAGTACTTCGATTGGGGAGATTTTGTGGATCTGGCTTTGTGGCTCTACGGGTGGGGCAGTGGTCCGCGCGCGGAGCTGTATCCCACGGTTCCGCAGCCCTGTTATGGGTCCCCACTGAATGCGAAAGTCTTCACGATCTTCAATAATCCTCGTGCTGACCTGCGGATCGAAGCGGGGGATGATTCCCTTGCGTGGAAAGAATTCGTCGCCGACCAAAAAAGGCACCTTGAACGTCACCAAGATCTGGAAAGGACGGGAGTGGAGGAGCGTCTTCTGCCCTGGGCCACAGAGGAGCTCGTGGTGGGAAAAGAAGGTAAGCCCGAACGCCGCTATGAGCGCGATCTCTATTTTGGCAATGGCACTAAGGACACCTCCATGGGCCGAATATATGGAATCAAAGCGATTTTCCACTTGGATTTCTTGGCATACCAATCAGAGGATAGAAAGGCTGAATTTGTTAACAAGATTTCTAAGATGAACGAGAAGGGCGTCTGGTTACCTTCACAGGAACATTCGCTACTACTAGCAGCTGCTTGGGCAAACCAGGCCAGCCAAAGTGGTGGCTTAGACGGTGCGAAGCCGGCCAGGCTCATTGTTCGTAAAGGCAAGTTTCTGGCCGAAGCGATTTGTGCGCGGCTCACCAATGAACAAGCCAGGTCCGTTCAAGGGCTCTTATGGAAACTAAAGCCGGAGAATAGTAAGTATCTTACCGAGGGCACTCTGGTACGTATGTTTGGTGAAAATGATGAGAATACTGTGCCCCCACAATGACGCAGGCCCAGCTAACGGTAGGGGCTTACCTGACAATTATGTGTCTACCAAAGTTGACCTCTCTTGCGCACTGCCAGCTTCTTTCGCCGCCGTTCACCCGTAAGGCCCGGGAGAGGTCAAAACCGGACGCGATACCGAGAACTTCGCAATCACTCCTTCATATAGAAGCCAAACTAGTAGCCATCAGCATCGAGCGGTAGGCCGTCTGCCCAGGTGGGAAGCTGGGTCATGAGCGCCACGAAGATGTTGTTTTCGCCAAGGTTGATACCGATGCCAACCAGGACATCGCGGCAGCACTGGAGATCGCATCGATCCCGACTCTGATGATCTTCCGCGAAGGTGTCCTGATCTTCCGTAACTCCGGCGCTCTTCCGGCCGCTGCTCTTGAGGACCTGATCTCTCAGGCAGAAGCCCTGAACATGGAAGAGGTTCACGCCGAGGCCAAGAAGCACCAGGAATCCCACAACGACTGATGCTTAAAAACGGTGTGCGATAGCTTCGCACACCACCAAAACTCAAAGGGGGTTGGAGACGGCTTTCCGTCTCCAACCCCCTTTTCTGTCTAATTAACTCAGCTTTAAGCGCTCAGCCAAGCAGTTCTTGAGCAACCAGCTCTGCAAGCTGAATGGCATTCAAAGCCGCTCCCTTGCGCAGGTTATCACCGCTGACAACAAACACGATTCCGCGGTTATCCGGAACCGCTTGATCCTGACGAATACGGCCGACGAAGACATCGTCTTCGCCCGCGGCCTCGAGCGGGGTCGGGACGTCGACAACGCGAACGCCGGGAGCGCTGCTAAGCGCAGCCACGGCCTCGTCACGAGAAATCGAGGCGGGGAACTCAGCGTGAACGGTCATGGTGTGAGCGGTCAGGACCGGCACGCGCACGCAGGTCCCGCTAACCAGAAGATTCGGGACGTGGAGGATACGACGCGACTCATTGCGAAGCTTCTGCTCTTCGTCGGTCTCAAAGCTGCCATCATCGACAATCGAACCTGCCAAAGGCACGACATCGAAAGCGATAGGCGCGACGTAGACCTCAGGGGTGCCGAAATCAACGGCGTGGCCGTCGGTCGTGAGCCCCTCAAGATTTTGATCAGCAGTTCCACGGACCTGGTCGATGAGCTCGCGAACACCCTTGAGGCCAGAGCCAGAAACCGCCTGATAGGAGGAGACCGTCAGGCGATCGATACCGCCTGCGGCGTCGGCAAGTGGCTTAATTGCGGGCATGACGGCCATGGTCGTGCAATTCGGGTTCGCGATGATTCCCTTGGGGCGCTTCGCAACGTCTTCACCGTTGACCTCGGAGACAACCAGCGGGACCTCGGGGTCCTTGCGCCACGCAGAGGAGTTATCGACGACGACCGCGCCGGCTGCCGCAAACTTGGGAGCATACTCACGCGAGGCCGTAGCTCCCGCAGAGAAGATCGCGATATCGATCCCCGAGAAGTCAGCAGTTGCGACGTCTTCGACGACGACCTCTGCGCCCTTCCACGGCAGGGTCGAACCAGCCGAACGAGCAGACGCAAAGAAACGAATCGTTTCAACCGGGAAATTGCGCTCTTCCAAGATCGTGCGCATGACGCGACCAACCTGGCCGGTCGCACCGACAACAGCAACAGTCAAACCTGACATTTTCAAGCCTCTCTAACTAGCGACGGACCGACTCAGCGGCCAGTACCCGCGTACACAACGGCCTCGGAAACCTCAGCGTCCAAGCCGAAAGCGGAGTGAACAACGGCAACTGCACGATCCAGATCATCCAGCTTCGTCACAATCGACAGACGGATCTCGGAAGAGGAAATCAGATCAATATTGATTCCCGCTTCAGACAGGGCAGCGAAAAGTCGCGCGGCCACACCGGGATTCGTACGCATACCCGTTCCGACCAGCGAAAGCTTGCCGATATTCGGGTTGTAGCGCACCTCCTTGAAGCCAATCTCATCCTTTGCGGACTCCAGCGCATCGAGCGCAACCTGGGCATCGGCCTCGGGAATGGTGAAGGTGATGTTCGCGCGAGTCGGATCTGCAACGGGAATGTTCTGAACAATCATGTCGATGTTCGCACCCGCAGCGGCGATCGTCTGGAAAACCATCGCGGCGCGGCCGGGGTGGTTCGGGACACCGGCGACCGTGATCTTGTCCTGGCCGCGGTCGTGGGCAATTCCAGAGATGATGGGCTGTTCCATCTTTCCTTCTTTCGGGTCGAGGAATGCGGCGTCAGGGACCAATCCCTTGAGCGCCGGCGAGGCCGGGCGGTCTGAAATCCAAGTTCCTTCCTTCTCGGAGAAGGAGGAACGAACGTGTAGGGGAACCTTGTAGCGGCGGGCGAATTCGCCCGCGCGCAGGTGAAGAATCTTTGCACCATGCGCAGCAAGTTCCAGAGTTTCTTCCGTTGAGATCGAGCGCAGGCGGTGTGCCTTGGGGACGATTCGCGGATCAGCAGAGAACAGGCCGTCGACGTCGGTGTAGATCTCGCACACATCGGCGTGCAAGGCAGCCGCGAGCGCAACCGCGGTCGTATCGGAACCGCCTCGGCCCAAGGTCGTCACATCGTCGTCGTCAGAAATTCCTTGGAAACCGGCGACAATTGCGACTTGGCCTTCAGAGATTGAACGGGCGATGCGTTCGGGGACCATGCCGGTGATCTGGGCGCGACCATAAGCGGAAGTCGTGTGGATTCCGGCCTGCGCGCCGGTGAAGGCCTGTGCGGGAACACCCAACTCATTGATTGCCATGGACAGAAGGGACATCGAAATACGCTCGCCAGCGGTGAGAAGGATGTCCATCTCACGCTCGGGGGCGTTGTCGGTAATCTGCGCGGCGGTGTCCAGGAGCTCGTCGGTTGTGTCGCCCATTGCTGAAACGACGACAACAAGCTTGTGTCCCGCGTTCCGAGTCTCAACGATGCGCTTTGCAACGCGTTTAATCGCTTCAACATCGGACACGGATGAGCCTCCGTACTTTTGCACGATGAGCGCCACGGGTGGTCCTAACTGTCTGCGTTTGGGTTATCTCTTCTTATCGTCCCTGAAAACTCGCGAACATGACGAGTACTGACCAACACGTGAACGTTTGTGTCAATTTATGAGCGTAACTTTCGGCACACTTGGCATATTCATAGGACCAACGAATATGGTTGAGTTACATCCACGGAAGGAGTCCTCGATGCCGCACACGATTTATGGGACCCCGGTTGTTCACGGTGTCTCCTATGCGCCGGTTGTTTGGACATCTCGCCCGGCCCTTCCTTCCGACGATTTCACTCCCCTACCTCCCGAGGACCGCCCCGCCATTGCCGTCTCACTTGAGGAGATCTGCAAGAAGGTCGGCGAGGAGCTCTTCGAGCGCTCAGCTCAGGCATTGGGCGACGTCTCAGACGTCCTTGTCATGACCGCGTCTTTAGCGACCGACCCGACGTGGATCCGCGAGGCTCAGTCTTGGATCTTCTCCGGTGTTCCGGCGCCGCAATCAGTTGTTCGCGCGACCGATAAATTCGTCGAGGTTTTCCGTTCCTCTGGTGGACTCATGCTGGAGCGCATCGCCGACCTCTACGACGTCCGTGACCTAGTCCTTGCTCACCTTGCCGAGGCCGACTCTGGGGTCTTGGCGTCAGGCGCGGGGACGTCAGCCGGCGCTTCTCAGAAAGCGGCTCCTTTCGCTCCCTATATTGTGTGTGCACGCGACCTTTCCCCTTCAGATGCCGCAAACCTTGATCCCAAGTATTGCGTTGGAATTGCAACGGAATTGGGTGGTCCGACCTCGCACACATCGATTATTGCGCGCCAGTTGGGAATCCCCTGCATCGTCGCAGTGCGCAACTTGAGTGAACTTCGCCAAGGGGATCTTGTATTGATGGATGCCTTTGTGGGGTCTTTGGCAACCGAGGTTTCCGCTGAAGACGCACAAGCTGCGGTTCAGCGAGATCAAAAGCGTGCACAGGCAGTAGCCGATTGGAACGCACCCGCTCACACAAGCGATGAACACCCAGTGAAGCTCTTGGCCAATGTTCACGACCTCGCAAGCGCGCAAGCCGCGGCTCAATCCCCCCACCTTGAATCAATCGGACTTTTGCGTTCCGAATTGGCCTTTTTGAACGCACACAGCGAGCCGACAATCGAAGAGCAGGTTCACTTTTATTCGGGGGTTTTTGAACAATTCCGCGGGCATTCGGTATGCGTGCGCACCTTGGATGCGGGTTCAGATAAACCCCTGACCTACGCAACGATCCCCGGCGAAGAGAATCCTGCGCTTGGCGTCCGAGGAATCCGAACCTCTGGCCCTCACCCGCAGATCCTTCACAACCAGCTGGAAGCGATCGCTCTGGCAGCCATCCAACACCGAGAAACCTCGGTATCAATCATGGCTCCCATGATTTCAACGATTGCCGAAGCCCAGTGGTTCGCTTCGACCGTCCGTCAGCTCTCCGAACGCTTCGAGGTCGAACTGCGCGCGGGAATCATGATCGAGGTCCCCGCGGCGGCGATTTTGATTGATTCCATGATGAAATACGTCGATTTCGTATCGATTGGGACGAATGATCTGACGCAGTACACGATGGCTGCAGATCGCATGTCACCGGACTTGGCCGAGTACTCCGATCCCTGGCAGCCCGCGCCTTTGCGCCTGATTGCGCAGGTTGCACGCGCTGGCCTTGAGCACGGGGTAAGTGTGAGCGTGTGTGGCGAGGCCGCGGCAGACCCGCTGCTCGCCTGCGTTTTCGTTGGTATGGGTATCTCCGCGTTTTCGATGCCGCGCTTGGCAATCCCCTCGGTAGGCGCGCAGCTTGCTCAGGTCAGCCTGGCACAGTGTCGCTTAGCTGCCGCTTCCGTTGTCGAGGCCGCTGATCCCGGCGAGGCGCGCTACCGTGCACGCGAGGCACTCCAGGTGGAGTTTTAAGGAGAAGCAAGGATCTGAAGTACTCACTTCTGGTTACGCAGCTACCTGACTGAATCTGATCTGGACGATTAAAAAGTCCGGTTCCACTCTTGAGGTATTCCGAGGCTCGGAGTTCGAACCAAAGGATTCAGCAGAAATTCCTCAACAAGGAGCCTCGAAACTTTATCCGGCCATGTAGTTCCCGGAGACGTTACTCTCAGAAGATGCGACATGACGACAATCGCGCCAAAGATGCGTTCACTTTGTCGTGCTGGGAGCGCAGAGAATTTCGTTTGTGACTTTAAAGCCGAAGTGGGAGCCGGGGTAAACGATTTATTCCACAGTCGACCGTGATGTGCGCACGTATTCCGTATGATTGCAAACTGTTCGAGCCACCGTGCTAGTGGTGATTGTTTCTTTGCTTTTTCCTGCTGATTCCGCGACAAGGAATTCAGATTAATTCGTATCCCCAGACTCTCTGCAATCGTTTGTTGGTCCCGAACACGCATCCCGTCAAACATTCGCGATAAATCACTGAAATCAAGGACCTCAGCCAATACCCAAAACGGAAACTGAGAATTATAGACATCACAATAATGTTGGATTGCTTCGCTACGCATACGCATACGCGAAATCCGTTTATCGGCAATTTCGAGCCACTGCTTATGTCGAAAGGTCGGACGAAAATTAGCAGAATTTTGATAGAAAACCGGATCGGTCATGCATAGACAGTCCCCGATTCTCGTCCGCATTGTCGTTTCAATACGCTCAATCGCATCGAAAAGGAGGGTACGTAGCTTCCGATCGGCCTCATACAATGCGACTACATCCGCGAAAGAGATTCCATTGTCGAATTCATCGAGATGTGTACCATCATCGTCAAGTTTCCGAGCTGGATACCAGTACGCTGAGAGCCGGTAATAGCTAACATTTGAGAGCCATTGCCACGCAAGCTGCTCATCAACTTGCATGCCGCGTTCGCGTAATGTTTCTATCTGTTCGCTAATCGTGGTTGCCGGCTTCAGTTCCTTTGACATCGAAGACATCCTCGTCATTCGCTGATAAAGATCCAGCCCACTCTCAACCATATTGGTTGAGGCGGGCTGAACGATTGATTAAAGAATATCGAATTTATGCCATTCTGTCATTCGCTTTTCTAATAAATTGTGCAGGTCATAATTTTGCCGCCGGCAAGATGACCGAGAAGGTCGTTCCGTGTTCGCCGGGCGCGCCCTCACCTTCGCATAAGGTATCGACATCCACCCGGCCACCCAAGGCCTCGGCAATCGAGGAAACAATCGACAGGCCCAGCCCCGAGGATCCCTTCCCCTGACGTGAGCGCGAAGTGTCGCCTCGGACGAAGCGATCAAAGACGGTCGCACGCAGCTCGGGCGCAATTCCCGGTCCATCATCGGCAACGCTCAGGCGCACAAATCCCGGCGTCGATGCGGTACCAGCGATCGTTTGCACTCCAACTTTGACGTGAGTGCCAGCGGGAGTGTGGATCCTCGCGTTATTGACCAGGTTTGCGAAGACCTGGCGAAGCGCAGACTCATCACCCAGCACGGTGCAGGAAGTGCAGGAATCGACCTCGTCATCAATTTCGGGAAGGTCCAGGCTCCACTGGTGATCCGGACCTGCTGCATGAGCATCTGACACTGCGTCGATGGCCAGAGGGATCACATCTACCGGATCGCTGGCCAGTTCACGTCCCGCATCAAGGCGAGCCAAGAGCAGAAGATCCTCAACCAGACCGGACATACGCGCGGACTCAGATGCGATTCGTGAAAGCGCAAGCTCTTGGTCCGTTGCCCCTCGTTGAAGAAGCTGCGTGTAACCCTGAATCGATGCCAAAGGAGTTCGGAGTTCGTGCGAGGCATCGGCGACGAATTGACGCAGGCGCTGCTCGGATTCCGCGCGGGCCTGAAGCGCAGTTTCAACATTGTCGATCATGGTGTTCAACGCGAAACCGACATCGCCAACTTCATCCCCGGGTTGCGCAATGGAGCTATCGACGCGATCAAAAGTGTCAACAGTCGGTGCGGCGATCAGATCTTGGGAACCGATATTCCGCGCGGTTGCGGCAACTTCACCCAAAGGAAGCATTTCCCTGCGGATCCACTTACGTCCGATGAAGGTCGCGCCAAGGATGACAACCAGCGCGATGACTCCTTCAACGGCAATGAGCGCAAAGAAGGTCGAATTATTCGCTGCCAAAGACAGGCCGACAACCAGCGTCTGGGAATCTTTCTGCGCACACATCACGCGGAAAGCACCGTAATTCTTCAGATTGACGTCATGCCCATGGGAGTCGCAACGCAATGAAAGCAGCTGCTGTTGGGCTTCCGAATCCAGCTCGACAACGTCGAACTGTTTGACGACACCGGAAACCACCTCATCGTCGTGTTTGATGAGCTGCAACTGACCGTCAGAGGATCCCGGTCCGCG
>CALHID010000214.1 GCA_938030835.1 uncultured Actinomyces sp.
TTTAGCTAAGAACAAAAACCATCCACTTAACCGACCTTCCTAGCTGGATTACTGCCTGTTCGCATGCGGAAGCAGCAGATCAGCGAGACGTTGCAGATCATCCGAACCTGCAAACTCGATAATGATCTTTCCCTTTCTCTTTCCTTCAGAAACAGTTACGCGTGTATCCCAGGCATCTGCGAGGACCTGGCTCATGTGCTCACCAAGCGGCGATGCGACCTTAACCCGCTTCAACGAAGGCTTCGAAGGACGCTGCACCGATCCAAGACGAACCAGTTCTTCAGTGGTGCGAACCGACAGGCCCTCGGCAATGATCCTATTCGCAAGGATTTCCATCTCTTCCGCAGTAGCCAAGCCAAGGAGTGCTCGTGCGTGGCCTGCGGATAAGACCTGTGCGGAAATCTTCTTTTGTACAGAGGCCGGTAGCTTCAGCAGGCGAAGCGTATTTGCAATCTGCGGACGAGAGCGTGCAATCTTCTTAGACAGCTCCTCCTGTGTAGCCCCGAAATCTGCCATGAGCTGCTGATATGCAAAAGCCTCTTCCAAAGGATTCAGCTGCGCTCGATGCAGGTTTTCAAGCAGTGCATCGCGGAGCAAGTCTTCATCTTCAGTGTGTCGAACGATTGCAGGGATCGTATCAAGCCCAGCAAGTTCGCTTGCACGCAAACGTCGTTCGCCCATAATGAGCTCATAACGAGCCTCAGGCTTTTCCTCAAGGAAGCTCTTGAGCGTCTCAGAAGGCTTCTCATTAAGAGAAATACGCCGAACCACAATTGGCTGCAAGACACCGACTTCCCGAATAGAAGCCGCGAGTTCGTTCAGGTCGTCTTCATCGAAGATTTGGCGAGGCTGACGCGTATTCGGAACAATCTGTTCAAGGGGGATTTCCGCAAATGTCGCACCAGGCACCTGCATCAAATCCGATGTTTCACGTGAAACATCGCCGTTCTCATGCGTCGAAGTACTCTCCTTAGAGTCATGCATTTCGCTTTGTGCGACACTCGGGGATTGGGAAGGTTGAGAAGATCCTGTTGTCGGTGTGGCACCAGAGGTAGACGAAGACTTGTCATCTTCCGAAGCAATACTTGCTGCGGCGTGAACACGCGCCTTGGAGCGAGCAGTTGGCTTGGACTTAACCGACGCTGACTTAGTAGTTCGAGAACGCGGCTCAAGCAACTCACGAGCGGAACCACCACGCACCGTACCCGACGATTTACGCTCACCTGGGAATAGAACATCGAGGGGTCGCCTGGCCACATCTTCGGGTTTCTCAGTTTGGGCAGGGGGAATGAGCGCACCCAAACCACGCCCTAAACCCGTACGTCGTTGGGACTTATGAGTCGATTCTGGTTGCTCGGCCATGCACACTTACCAATCTCGCGAATACTGACTATTGACTACATTGTTTCACGTGAAACAGCAAAATGTGTATCGAACAAGAAAAAACACGTTTTCACAGACGCATTCTCCTGAGAAAAAGAATCAGGGCTCGATCGCCTATAAAAACGATCGAAACCCTGAAAAAGTGAATTGAGAGAAGAAAACGAATTACTCCTTCGCCAAGCGATGGCTCAGCTCGTACGCAGCCTTGCGATAGGCAAGTGAGCCGGCGCCATTCGGATCGTAGGTGATAACGCTCTGCCCATAGCTTGGCGCTTCAGAGACACGAACCAGGAATGACAGTCTGCAACGTTTGCTCAGGAAAGTGTGAACGTACCTCATTCTCAACATCCTCGGATAAGCGCGTGCGCTTGTCGGCCATGGTGAGAAGCATAGTTGAAACATGTAGTTTTTGATTGAGGTCAGCACTAATGCGATCGATGGTCGACCACAGCTGGCTCAAGCCTTCAAGCGCGTAGTACTCAGTCTGAATCGGAATCAAAACCTCGTCAGCTGCAACCATCACGTTCAAAGTCACCAGACCAAGCGAAGGAGGACAATCAATGAGGATCAGATCAATTTGCTGATATGCCTGAACAAAGTACTCGACGGCATCGGCAAGACGAAACTCTCGACGCTCGAGATCAACAAGCTCAATTTCCGCGCCTGAAAGATCGATAGTAGCCGGGCATACCCACAAGTTATCCATATCGGGGCAGGCTTGAAGAACTTCACCGACAGTCAATTGACCGGTAATAACCTCATAGGTCGAAGGCGTGCCAGGAGCATGAGCAACGCCTAGAGCACTCGAAGCGTTGCCTTGAGCGTCGGCATCGATAACAACAACCTTCAGACCAGCCAGCGCGAAAGAGGCCGCAAGATTAACAACCGAAGTCGTCTTACCAACGCCACCCTTTTGATTCGCTACCGCAATAACGCGTGTCGAAGCGGGTACGCCAAACTCAGCCGTCTCAAGGAACTCTCGATCTTGAAAATTCCGCGTAATTTGGTCCGAAAGTGGGGTATCGCCGGCCATAAAACACAAGCCTTTCTCACACGTCAATGACACAAGTGTAGGCAGTCATGCCCACGGGAGAAAACCGAGGACACACCCGTAAAAAAGAAATAAGGAATTAGGAACGAAGTCTCTTCGCAACAACGACGTAAGTTGAATCCTCTTCCATTACCGAGGGAACCTCATGGATCTGAGCACTCAGGTGATGACACTTCAACTCAGCCGCGGCGGCCTCAACTTCTTCAGCCGCACGGCGCCCTTTAAGAGCGACAAGCGAACCACCGGGAGCAATAAGCTTTGAGGTCATACGCACGAGCTTCGTCATATTCGCCAGCGCACGTGAGGTCACCACATCGGCCTTGCCCTTACCGCGCAGTTCCTCGGCACGAGCCTGATGAATGCTGACATTGTCCAAACCAAGAGTATCCACAACATCAGCAAGCCATTCGCAACGTCGCGCCATGGGCTCAGCAAGATGAACATCAAGATCTGGGCGACAAATCGCAATGACAATCCCAGGGAAGCCTGCCCCAGAACCGACATCCAAAATCTGCCCCTTCTTGGGAAGAAAATCCAAGACAGCGGCAGAGTTCACCAGGTGCCTCGACCAGAGTCGGGGGAGCTCACGCGGACCGATCAGCCCGCGGAGCTCACCTTCCTCAACAAGCATGTTCGCAAACTCGGCAATGTCTGGGTAGGCCAAACCGAAAAGCTCTCGAACCTCAGGTCCGGGAACCTCAAGCTCAAGGTCATTTTCGGCCTCGCGAGGGGAATTACCGAGCGCGTCCACTCAGGCCTCCTCGGCCTCGTCGGCGGAGTCAGAATCGGCGTCAGCATCCTCAACAGGAAGGATCACAACGCGACGACGGGGCTCAACACCCTCGGACTCACTGCGAAGACCCTCGGAAGCAACAACGTCGTGGCAGACCTTGCGCTCGAAGGGGTTCATGGGCTCAAGCTTCTGAGGCTCACCGGTCGCACGAAGTCGCGCAATTGCCTCGTGAGTCAGGTCCTGAAGATCAGCCTTACGATCGGCACGGAAGCCCGCAATATC
>CALHID010000215.1 GCA_938030835.1 uncultured Actinomyces sp.
ACTGGCAGTTCGCGCTGCGCGTGGCGCTGAGAAACGGAGCTCTGCTCCTTCAAGTTGTCCTTTTCTGTGCTGCCGCAAGCACAGCGGTTACTAGTCTTCGATACGCGCTTTGGCTGGTCGTGATCATGACCTTCGTAATTGACATCGTGATGTTTGCGCGCGCGGGAAAAAATCAAGCACGAGCGCGTCGAGAACGCATCAAAGAGATGAGTGAAAGTAGGAAGGCTCAATGAGCGAAGAAACCACCGGACCCTCGCGGGCAGCAATGGTCTTCACTGGCCTTGGCGCTGTTGTCGCCCTTGTTCTTGCCAGTGTCCTAGCTGGCGGAAGTAACGCAACGCAAAACTCAGCGGTGGGGAACACCTCAAGCGTGGCCTCGTCAACTCATGTGAAAGAAACCGGCGAAACTACCCACGTGGAAATCGGTGTCCAAGGGATGTCTTTCACCCCCTCTGTTATTCATGTTCCTGCGGGAAACCGACTGCACATTACTTTTACGAATACGGCTGAACAACGCCACGATTTGGTCCTGGCCAATGGGCAAACGACCGGCTCTCTGGCCCCTGGAGCAAGCGCGGAACTGGACGCCGGAGTGATCACTGCCGACACCGAGGGCTGGTGTTCACTGCCGGGACACCGTGAGATGGGAATGACGCTAAGCATTCTCGCCGATGGAGCACTGGGCGGCTCTGCATCATCGGGCTCACACTCTGGCGGCAGCTCCCACAACCACGAGGTTGCAACGGGAACGGGAATCCCAACTGCAGACCAACTGCGAGCCTACGCAGCGAAAGTCGATCCCTATCCCGCTGAAGTTGCACCGGCCTCGGAAGAAAAAGACCACTACTACACTCTGGTTGCCCGCGACGATATCGTGCAGAACCTGAGCGAGGATGTCAGCCGGACAGTCTGGACCTTTAACGGAAATACTCCCGCACCCACCCTGCGTGGAAAAATCGGCGATACCTTCCACATCACCCTCAAAAACGAAGGGACCATGGGGCATTCTCTGGACTTCCATGCGGGCGATATTGCGCCGGATGAGGCCATGAAGACCATCGATCCCGGTCAGACGCTGGAATACACCTTCACAGCTAAGGCTGCCGGTATCTGGATGTACCACTGCTCGACGCACCCCATGTCCATGCACATTGCTAACGGCATGACCGGTGCGGTGATTATTGACCCCAGCGATCTGCGCCCAGTGGATCACGAGTATGCGATGGTTGCGACCGAGCTGTATCTGGGGGATAACGGTGGAACCGCAAGCGCCACGAAGATCGCCTCGATGATGCCTGACCTGCAGGCGTTTAATGGCCGCCCCTTCCAGTACGATGCGCACCCCCTCAAGGTGAAGGTCGGCGAGCGCGTGCGATTCTGGCTGATGGATTCTGGCCCAAATACCGCCATGTCCTTCCATATCGTTGGTGGGCAATTCGATACCGTCTGGGATGAGGGTGGCTACACACTCATCGACGGAGGCAATGCCATTAGCCGTGGGGGAGGGGGATCCCAGACCTTCCCTATGCTTCCCGCGCAGGGTGGTTTCGTTGAGCTTTCCTTCAAAGAGCCGGGAACCTATACCTTCGTCAACCACATCATGAGCCTTGCCGAGGCCGGGGCTCACGGAAAGGTTGAAGTGACGAACTAACCCACTTGCACGGGGTGCGCGGCACCATAAGCGTGGGGAGTGCCAAAGGCGCTCAAGAACGCATAAACTGGCACAGTGCTGTCGACCTATGGGGAAATTCTTCGTCTGAACCGGGCATGGCGTTTTTCAGCCGCCGGCTTCATTTTGCGCCTACCCATGTCCATCATGCCGATCTCGATCATCTTGTCGATCCAGGCGGCTTATGGAAACTACACCCTTGCGGGTGCGGTGTCGGCAATTAATATCATTGCTTTGGCAGTAACTGCGCCGATGTGGGCACGCTTTGTCGACCGCTATGGACAACTCAAAGTCATGGGGCCGGTTTTTACGGTGTCGGCAGTTGCGACCATCGTGTTGTTTGTGGCGACTCTGCAGATGGCTTCGCCGTCGATCTTGTTCGTTTCAGCCGGAATTGCTGGTGCAACCTGGGGATCTCCGGGCGCGTTGGTCCGAGCCCGATGGATCCGCGCCACCGACACGGTGTCACAGCTCAATAGCGCATTTGCTCTTGAGGCCGCTGTCGACGAATTCGTCTACATCGTTGGCCCTGTCATCGCAACGGTTGTGGGAACGGTTTTGCACCCAACCACCGGCGTCGCGGTCTCCATTGTTTTCCTTTCTGTCGGCGCCGTGCTCTTCTTGTCCCAGCGTTCTTCGGAACCTGTTCCCTTGGGGAAGGCTGGTCGCGGCGCCCAAGCAGCTAGCGACGGAACTGAAGGGTCGAAGGACGCAGCCTCGGCGGCTAAGGGCGCGGCGGCCTCGGCACCCGCACGCGAAAGATCGCTGCTTCTTCTTCCCGCGATGATCGTCCTCATGCTGACCTACATGGGAATGGGCGCACAGTTTGGTGCGAACGACATTGCTGTTGTTGCCTTCACCAAGGAGCTTGGGGTTCCCGCTCTTTCGGGTGTTCTCCTTGCAATGTTCTCGCTTGGCTCGTTTATCTCCGCACTGATCTACGGTGCGCGGAGCTGGCGACGTCCCCTGTGGCAGCTCTTTGCAATCGGCGTTGTCGCCTTGGCAATCGGTATGACCGCCTATCTGCTGGCGCATACGATCATTGCCCTGGCCGTCATCATGTTGATCAGCGGCATTGCCTGTGCTCCGACCATGACGAACGTCAATATGATGGTCACCAAATCTGTTCCCAGGCATCGTCAGACTGAAGGCCTGGCATGGTTGAGTACTGCCATTAATCTGGGTGTTTCGCTGGGATCTTCTGCCTCGGGTCCCGCTGTTGACCGTTATGGTTCGGGCGGCGCCTACGTGATGATTGCAATCTTTGCGTGGGTCATGGTTCTGATCATGCTCATCGGTCTTCCTCCCCTGAAGCGTTCTTTAGAGGAGTCTGCTGTGGAAGAAGCGCAGCATCAGCGCGACCTTCTGAATGAGGACTGAAATTGGTGTTTGCCCGAAAGAACCTTCCCTCCCTTGCGCTTTCCGTTGCCTCTCGCCTTGACGAGGCCACGTCGACCGGGCTTGCCCGAGTGCTGGGGTGGGCGGGCTTCTACCCGGGTGTTGTTGGCTTTGGAGGTTACGCCTCGCAAAGTCGTGCGCGCGTTCTGGCTCGCGTGATCATGGAAGATCGAGTGGGGGAGCGCTCGTGGTTGACCCAGCGGCGAGGTTGGCGTCAGTTTTTTGATGCTCAGGTTCCTTTTCAGCCAGTTCTGGTGACCTGTGGTCAAGCTCAGAAGGTCGTCTTTACCGACGGCGGTGGATATGTCGACATTGAGCTCGAGGGGCATGGTTTGGAACCGGGGTGGCAGGTCGCTTCGATTCAGCCTCTGAACGCGGTGGATGTTCAGCAAATGGGTGTTCGCGAGGGTGATCGCCTGTATCCCTCTTCAACTGTAGATGGGGCTACCGCTGCGGGAGAGTCTCTCTTACGTGTGGGCAAGGCAGAAGACGGCCGTGTCCTTGGTCGAATCCGTGCGGCAAAGTCTGTTGATATCCCGTTACGAGTGATCGGTGACGATGAACGCTACGGTGTTGTTTCAGATATTGATGACACGATCATTGTCTCGATGATTCCGCGTTTGTTGACCGCGGCAAAGCATGCGCTGATGGAGCGAGTCTCTGATCGCGAGGCCGTGCCTGGGATGGCTGGCTTCTTGCGGCGAGTAGCACGTTTCAACCTCTATCCTCCGGTTCAGGAGAAGCACGCTGAACGCAGTGAGTCTTCTTCGGCTGGACATAGAAGGCAGGCGAATGCCCTGCCTGTGATGTATCTGTCGACTGGTCCGTGGAATCTGGTACCCGGCTTGCGCGACTTCTTGCGCCGAACGGGTTTTCCTATGGGGGCCTTCTTGATGACGGATTTTGGGCCGTCGAATACAGGGTGGTTCCGCTCTGGAGTTGAACATAAGAAGCGCGAATTGCGACGCCTTGTGCGTACCTTCCCAAATATTCAGTGGATCTTGGTCGGTGATGACGGCCAACATGATCCGGAAATCTATGCGGAATTCGCGTGCGAGTTTCCGAAGAATGTTGCAATGATCGCAATTCGCTCGCTGTCACAGCTCGAACAGCTGATGGCACACGGTACCCTTGATCCGATTTCCGTAGGAGAGCTGGAAAAAATCCCCGACCAAATACCTCGTTTGTACGGTGAGGATGGATTTAGGCTAGGCCGAGCGGCTGCGGCTCTGGTGCCACAACCGCCCGACCCGCAACGTCTAACCGGATATTTGGATCGCTGAAGCTAGCCAAATATCCGGCGTCAGTCCTCGAGGCGGCGAGTCCTGCACTGTTTAGATTAGTCTGTTTCGCTTCGTATCGGCAGTGCTTAGTTCGCACCTTTAGCTTGAATTCCGTGCCTTTTAGCGGGCTGTTGACAAGGCAATAAGCCTGATGGGGACGGGTATGAATGGTTGACGAGGAAGCAAAATCTACCACGATGTGATTTGTGGCATAGGTTGACAAAATTGAGATCTTGTTAACGGGTATCTCTTTACCAAATCTTTGTAATTGTAACCGAAATGTAATGTTTACATCATGGACATGTGAAGGTTTCGGGAAAAAAGTGGGCTATGCTTCCGAGACATCAGCACATATGACTGAACAGCATTCCTACAGGAGGAATCTCATGAATCTTAAGAGGTCGTGGCTGGCAGTGCCCGCCGTTATGGGTCTGGCACTGACCGCATGTTCTTCTGGCAGCACTGGTTCCAATGGTGGCTCTTCGGACGGCATTGTTACCGTTAATGGTTCTGAGCCTCAGAACCCGCTGATCCCGGCTAACACCAATGAGACCGGTGGCGGCCGCATTGTCTCCAGCATCTTCTCGTCCCCCGCTTACTACGCGGCCGACGGTTCAACTCAGCTGGACGCTGCGGAGTCCATCACCCCCAACGCCGATAATTCTGAGTGGACCATCAAGCTGCGTTCCGACGGCAAGTTCTCTGACGGCACTCCGGTTCTGGCAAAGAACTTCGTTGAGGCATGGAAGATGGCCACGAAGGAGAACCTGGGTTCCGCAAGTTTCTTCGCTGATGTTATTGGCACCGACGATGACGGCGCTGGCGATATGGCAGGTGGCCTGGAGATCATTGACGACTACACCTTCGTCGTCAAGCTGAAGGGCCCTGAGTCGGACTTCATGAAGCGCTTGGGCTACACCGCTTACTCTCCGCTTCCTGACTCGACTCTGAAAGATCCCAAGAATGGTGGCGAACACCCCGTGGGTAACGGCCCCTACATGACCAACGGTGAGAACGCCTGGCAGCTCCAAGCAGATCGATCTGACCGTGAACCCGAACTACAAGGGTCCCCGTGAGGCTAAGAACAAGGGTCTGAAGATTGTCTTCTACCAGTCCCTCGATGCTGCTTACGCTGACCTGAGCTCCAATGAACTCGATGTCCTCGATGGCGTGCCGTCCTCGGTCTTCTCCAGCTACCAGCAGGAACTGTCCGGACGTACTGCTAACCAGCCCGCAGCTGTCATTCAGTACATCACTATTCCTGAGCGCTTGGAGCACTTCTCTGGTGAAGAAGGCAAGCTGCGTCGCAAGGCCATCTCAATGTCTATCGATCGTGACTCGATTGTCAAGACGGTCTTCTCTGGCACCCGTACCCCCGCCAAGGACTTCACTTCCCCCGCAATTGACGGTTACAAGGAAGGCCTGAAGGGCTCTGAGGTTCTGGAGTACAACCCCACCAAGGCTAAGGAGCTGTGGGAGCAGGCTAACGCGATCTCTCCGTGGAGCGGCAAGTTCCTCATCTCCTACAACTCTGATGGTGGCCACCAGCAGTGGGTTGACGCAACCTGCAACTCCATCAAGAACACCTTGGGTATCGAGGCTGAAGGCGATGCCTACGCAGACTTCAAGTCGCTGCTTGGCGATATGAAGGCCGGCACCACCAAGGGCGCTTTCCGTCAGGGCTGGCAGGGTGACTACCCCTCGCTCTACAACTTCCTCTTCCCGACCTACTCGTCGAACGCTTCCTCCAACTACTCCGGTTGGAAGAGCAGTCAGTTTGACAAGTACCTGAGCGACTCGCTGTCTGCTTCGAGTACTGAGGCGCTCGACCTTCAGTACAAGGCTGAAGAGCTGCTCTTCGAGGACATGCCGGTTATCCCGACCTGGTACGCGAATACCAACGGTGCATGGTCCACCAAGGTGAGCAACGTTCAGTTCACCTGGAACTCGACCGTGAACTACTTCGCGATTACCAAGAACTGAAAATAGTTCTTCCCCGCTAAATACTTGAGCGGATGAGGTGTGGGGTGGAAGTCTGTGGACTTCCACCCCACACGCATTGAGTATGTGTCTTTCAGTGAATTCTCAATGGGGGATTCTTCAGACTATTCTCTACGTAATTAAAGACACACGATTGACCATTTACCACTTCTTTGCATTACTATGAGCGGTAGTGCGCATATGTTTGTGTGTATCTCTTGCGGTCTCTTGCTGATCCGTTTGTAGCTACAGGCGTATGTGAAAGCCCGTTCATAATGATGAACCCCGATACGTTTACGGAAATCCTTCGTAAACACATGTAATAAAGGACCTGTCCATGCTGCGATACATCGGACGACGTCTCCTGCAGACCATCCCGGTCTTCTTTGGAGCAACGTTCCTGATCTTTGCGATGGTCCACCTGATGCCAGGTGATCCCGTCGCGGCCCTCGGAGGCGATAAGGGCTTGACCGAGGCTGCGGCAGCTCGAATCCGCGAAGAATACAACCTTGATAAGCCTTTCTGGTTGCAGTACCTGCTCTACCTCAAGGGCATCTTCACCTTTGACTTCGGGAAGACCTTCTCCGGGCGACCGGTGACCGAGGTGCTAGCAACCGCATTCCCGATCACCATCCGTCTGGCCATCTACGCCCTGTTGATCGAGGCCATTCTCGGTATTCTCTTCGGTGTTATCGCAGGTGTGCGTCGCGGAGGTATCTTCGACTCAACGGTCCTAGTCCTCTCCCTGGTTGTCATCTCTGTGCCGACCTTCGTTATCGGCTTCCTTATGCAGTTCTTCTTTGGCATCAAATGGGGATTGCTTCCTGCTACGGCAAGTACGGTTTCCTTTAAATCCTTGACGATGCCTGCGATTGTGCTAGGCGCGACCTCTCTTGCATACGTCATCCGACTCACGCGCCAATCGGTGTCCGAAAACGTCTCTGCCGATTACGTGCGTACCGCACGTGCAAAGGGCCTGAAAGAGGGCACCGTGATGACGCGCCACATTCTGCGTAACTCACTGATCCCTGTTGCGACCTTCCTCGGTGGCGACTTGGGTGGCCTCATGGGTGGCGCGATCATTACCGAAGGCATCTTCAACATCAACGGCGTTGGCGGTACCTTGTGGCAGTCCATCGTCCGCGGTGAGCCAGCTACCGTTGTTTCCATCACGACAGTTTTGGTCATGGTTTACATCACGGCAAACCTCCTTGTTGACCTGCTGTACGCCGTTCTTGATCCGAGGATTCGCTATGAGTGATTTCATCCCTTCGCAAGCTATTTCGCGTACTCGTGCCGGTCAGGATCACTACGTTTCCGATATTGATGAGACCGGTTTGGGCGCAGTTGACGCCGTCGCCGATGAATCCGCACCCGCCTCAATGTGGGGGGAAGCGTGGAAGAATCTACGCAAGCGTCCCCTGTTCTGGATCGCTGCGATCATCATCGTCATGGCCGTCATGATCGCTGTTTTCCCGCAGCTGTTCACCAGCACGGACCCTCGTTTCTGTGAGCTCTCCAAGTCGTTAGGGAAACCCGAGGCTGGACATCCCTTCGGCTACACCTTCCAGGGTTGCGATATCTACGCTCGCGTCATCTACGGCGCACGCGCCTCGGTTTCCGTCGGCGTCCTGACAACGATCTGCGTCGTCTTGATTGGTGCAACTCTTGGTTCCCTCGCCGGCTTCCTCGGCGGCTGGATTGACGCCCTGATTTCACGTGTCACCGACATCTTCTTTGCAGTTCCCCTCATGCTTGCAGCCATTGTCTTCATGCAGATGTTCAAGCAGAACCGCAACATCTGGATGGTTATCTTGGTCTTGTCGATGTTCGGCTGGACTCAGATCGCACGTATTACACGCGGCTCGGTCATGAGTGCCAAGAACGAAGAATTTGTGACGGCCGCGAAGGCAACCGGTGCAT
>CALHID010000216.1 GCA_938030835.1 uncultured Actinomyces sp.
GTCAGCCGGAGTTCACCCAGCTTGATATCGAGATGAGCTTCGTCGATCAGGATGACGTCATCGCCGTTGCAGAAGAGATCTTGAAGAATGTCTGGGCCCTCATTGGTTACGATCTCCAGACCCCGATTCCTCGCATGACATACAAGGATGCGATGGAAAAGTACGGCTCTGATAAGCCTGATCTTCGTTTCGGATATCAGCTTGTTGACCTGACCGACTACTTCAAGGACACGACTTTCCGAGTCTTCCAGGCACCCTACGTCGGTGCTGTTGTCATGCCCGGTGGCGGTTCTCAGCCTCGCCGTACCTTCGACAAATGGCAGGAATGGGCTAAGGCACGTGGGGCAAAGGGTCTTGCTTACGTCACTCTTGACGAGGAAGGCACCCTTGGTGGTCCGGTCGCAAAGAACATTACCGAAGCTGAGCGCGCTGGCCTCGCCGAGGCCACTGGCGCCAAGCCCGGTGACTGCATTTTCTTCGCTGCTGGTAAGCCCACCGCATCGCGCGAGCTGCTTGGCGCTGCCCGCCTTGAGATCGGTAAGCGCTGCAACCTGATCGATCCTGATGCGTGGGCATTTACCTGGGTTGTCGACGCACCTCTCTTCAAGCCGACCGGAGATGCCGAGGCCGAAGGTGACGTTGCTCTTGGACACAGCGCTTGGACTGCGGTTCACCACGCCTTCACCTCGCCAAAGCCTGAATGGTTGGATACTTTCGACCAGGATCCCGGCAATGCTTTGGCCTACGCCTATGACATTGTCTGCAATGGCAATGAAATCGGCGGTGGCTCGATTCGTATTCACCGACGTGACGTCCAAAATCGCGTCTTCAAGGTCATGGGTATTGGCGAGGAAGAAGCGCAAACTCAGTTCGGATTCCTTCTTGATGCATTCAAGTTCGGAGCTCCTCCGCACGGCGGCATCGCCTTCGGATGGGACCGAATTGTTTCACTCCTCACCAAGTCTGAATCAATTCGCGACGTTATTGCCTTCCCGAAGTCGGGTGGCGGATACGATCCGCTTACTGATGCTCCTGCGCCCATTACTCCCGCACAGCGCAAGGAAGCGGGCGTTGATGCGAAGCCGAAGAAGCGCGGCGAAGAGGACTCTGAGAAGAGCTCCGAAAACTAAACGCCTTTTCGGCTAATTTCTCGCAAGATTCCGGGGTGGTTGATGCGCATCAATCACCCCGGAAATTATTGCTCAGTGAATAGGCAGATCAGGGATTGAGAGGCTAATCTTGGTACTCAACAGGGCTCAATGCCGATTCCTCAGGAGTGATACGTGATGGCGCTTCTTCCACCCTATTTGCTACCTTCACCGATTGAGGCGCCTTCCGCCGAGCAAGTGATTGAAGGTCCACAGTGGAGGATCGAAATTCTTTCAGACACTGTGATCCGTCTTGAATGGGATCCAAGTGCTGAATTCCTCGATGGACCGACACAAATGATGGCATGGCGTAAGTGCCTACCTGTGAAGGATCTACGTATCGATCGTGATGAAGCCGGCGGCGTAGTTGTTGAGACTGCGCACATGTCCTTCCACTATGACGGCAAGGAACCCAGCTCCAACGGCTTGTGGGCTCAAGTACGGGAAGAAGATAGCTGGGGTGGAACCTGGCGCTGGGGGACTGACGCGGAATTTCCATGGATTCAAGGGAGAAACCTGCGAGGGACAACCAGAACATTGGACACGGTCGATGGACGCTGTGAACTCGATAAAGGTGTCGTCGATGGTCGTGGCATAACCTCGTTAATTGATGACACCTGTCCGGTTTCTAGTG
Source organism: uncultured Actinomyces sp. (assembly GCA_938030835.1). Classification (GTDB taxonomy): domain Bacteria; phylum Actinomycetota; class Actinomycetes; order Actinomycetales; family Actinomycetaceae; genus Pauljensenia. The sequence continues at coordinate 1,783 of CALHID010000216.1, forward strand.
ATGGAGTCTTCCTGCCCGCGCGCTCGGAGCACCTGGACATTTACGTTTTCGCTTGCGGCCCAGATTTTCCCGAGGCCGTGCGTTCCTTCTACCGTTTAAGCGGTGCTCAAGCGATTCTGCCCCGTTATGCCTTAGGAAATTGGTGGAGTAGATACCACCGCTACTCGGATGACGAATATTTGGAAGTGATGAGTGAATTTGCTCGTCACGATGTACCGCTTGCAGTCGCTGTTATCGATATGGATTGGCATATTACCAACCCTCCCTCGGGTGCTGGCTCAGGTTGGACTGGCTACACCTGGGACCCAGAGCTTTTCCCAGATCCAAAGCAGTTCCTTGATGCTTTGCATAAGCGTGGTCTTCACACCTCACTCAATCTTCACCCCGCTGATGGCATTCGTTACTTTGAAGAGGGGTACGAGCGCTTAGCACAAAGAATGGGCGTAGATCCGGCAAGTAAAAAGACAATTCTCTTTGAACCGGCGAATCCCAATTTTATGCTGGCGTATTTTGAAGAGATTCTGCACCCGCTTGAAGATCAAGGGGTCGATTTCTGGTGGGTTGACTGGCAACAAGGAGAGCATTCAAGCGTTCCTGGGCTTGACCCGTTGTGGGTTCTTAACCACTATCACTACCTTGATAATGCTCACCGACACGGTCGCGGTCTCACGCTCTCTCGCTACTGTGGCCCGGGCTCTCAGCGCTTTCCTCTAGGTTTTTCGGGAGATACCTACATTACTTGGGAATCCCTGAAGTTCCAGCCTGAATTTACCGCTACCGCCTCAAATATGGGCTATGGCTGGTGGAGCCATGATATCGGTGGACACATGCTTGGCGTACGTGATCCAGAATTGGAGACTCGTTGGATCCAAAGTGGTGTATTCAGCCCAATCATGCGCCTGCATTCATCGAATAATCCATTTACGCGAAAGGAACCATGGGTTTTCGAAGAACCCCATTGCGCGATTCAAGAGGAATACCTACGTTTTAGACACCGACTGGTTGGGTATCTCCACTCCGAACAGTTCCACGCCCGTGATGAGCTTCTTCCACTCATTCGCCCGATGTATTGGGAGCACGACGGTCACGCTGGAGCTTGGGAGGTCCCCAATTGCTTCCGCTTTGGACGTGAACTTATCGTTGCCCCAGTTACTGAACAGCTTTCTGAAGCCTCATGCAGGGGCTGCTCTGAAGCATGGCTACCAGATGGCATGTGGGTTGATCTCATGACGAATATCGCCTATCAGGGCAATCGAAAGCTTTCACTGTGGTCAGAGCTGTCGCGGACCCCGCTCTTTGCGCGAAGCGGATCGATCATTCCGCTCTGTGGAAGCGCGGATGCTCCCGATGGTGAAGGCACACTGGGAATGCTTGGGCGTCAGACTAATGTTGGTACAGGTAATCCTGAGGAAATTGAGCTAGTGCTCGTTTGTGGCGCGGATGCAAGCTATGAGCTGGTCGAAGATCGAGATAGCGACACTTCTCTCGTCCGTACGCTCTTTGAATGGGACGATGCTCACCGTAGGCTCACCATTCATGGTGCCGATGGGGATCTTGATTCGATCCCGGCGCGACGAAAGATTCTTGTCGCACCTATGGGCATGGAATCGATAGTCAATTGACTGAGCTTGGTTTTATTGAAACGCGCACGGGCGCCGTTTTTGACATCGAGCCGAAGCTGATGAGTGAAGAGCTTAAACGCTCAGAGCAGATTCGTCGGATTTTGACTCATGCGCGTTGTGAGGTCGAGACGCTCACGCGTCTCGACGCTACGTGGAATGAAGGTCGTGGTGCCTTCTTTGCTGCTTTAAGTGCTTCAGGCGTTGCGCCAGATTTGCGTGAAGCGCTTTTCCAAATCGCAATTGCATCAGATCTCTAAAGTATCGGGAGCAGATCATGTCCTATGTCGAGCTTCATCCAGTGAATCCACAGACGCGACTTCTTGATCGCATTGTTGGCGTTCTTCGTGACGGTGGCTTGATCGCGCTGCCGACAGATTCTGGCTACGCTCTTGCTTGTCTAATGGGAAACAAATCGGGAATTGATCGAATTCGACAGATTCGCAAACTCGATGACAAACACAATTTCTCGTTGCTTTGTGATGCTTTTTCGCGTCTGGGTGATTTAGTGATTATGGACAATTCACAATTCCGGGCAATGAAAGCAACAACTCCCGGTCCGTATACATTCATCCTTCCCGGGACAAAAGAAGTTCCCCGAATGACTCTGAATAAGAAGAAACACACCATCGGGGTACGGATCCCTGACCACCGTGTTGTTCAGTCTCTTCTTGCAGCGCTGGGGCAGCCTCTCGTTGCCTCGTCTCTCATCCTTCCTGGAGAAGATCAAGTAATGAGTGATGGCTTCGAGGTCGATGACAAAATCGGTTCACTTGTCGATTTGGTTGTTGTGGCTCCAGTAGGAGGAGACGAAGCAACATCGGTTATCGACTATACGGATGGAGTGGGACGAGTTGCTCGACACGGCGCGGGGGATACAACTCTGTGGGAGTAGTCTTCAAGGCTGAGTAAGCAGCATCACGCTTCTATTGCGTTTCTTGTCCCTTTTGTCGCCGTATTTCCGCTCGAAGAACCTGTAGCATGAGAGAGCTATGAAGAAGCTTTCCCTCAAAGTGTGGACACTCCTTGGTCTATGCGCTCTGCTGTGCGCCGGTTTGGTGTTTTCAGGCTGGTTCTATTCCGCGCACGCTCTTCCGCGAACCTCAATCGCAGGGCAGTCTTTCTCTTCGTCCTCGCGAGCTCAGGTCACCGAGGCTCTCAAACACCGCGTCGAGTCCGCTCAAGTTACTTTGCAGCTGGGCGATGCGACACAGCAGGCTACTTTGGAGGATTTGGGAATCACTGTTGACATCCCTGCGACAGTCGATGCTGCTTTCTCAGAGAATTCAGGTTTGCTCTCTCGTTTCCTTGGGATCTTCCGCTCTCGTTCGATCTCGCCGGTCGCTCAGCTCGATAACTCCCAGCTCTCTCGATTCGGAGCTTCTTTAGCGCAGCGCGTCGGGACTCCCGTGAGCGATGCAACTTTGTCACCCAAGGAAGACGGATCGGGTTTCACGGTGGTTCCCTCTCATGAGGGTATTGCGTTGAATACGGCTGATCTTGCAAAAGTCCAACAGGAAGTCGCTCAAGATTTGGGTTCTTCTCCGAGAACTATCAAGGTTGAGGTTCAAGAACCGAAGATTAATACTCAGAGAGCTGAAGAAGCGCTTACTCAAGCGCAGTCACTGATTGCCCCTAACGTGACGATCACTGATGGTATCGATGATTTCACTGCGTCGAAGGCCGACAAGATGAAATGGGTCAAGGTGAGCGCAGAGGGCGATCGTGCTGCTGTGCTTGATTCGGATGCATTGTCAGCTTGGGTGAATGATCTCGCAAAATCGACGAACGTTGAATCCGAAAAAGGAATTCAGGGTGTTAACAGTCGTGGTGACGTTGTTGGTGTTCTCAAAGCTGGCACGGTTGGTTATCGCGCGAACAATACACAGTCTGTAATTTCTGGAATTGAGGATGCCCTCAATAATGGGAAGTCCTATTCGGGCGATTTTGATTACGACAAGATTCAGCCTGAGTATGATCGCCAAGATATCCCTGATGGCTACGGTGACGATGTTTATCAGGCCTCTGCCGGTGAAAAATGGATCGATATCGACTTGTCGAAGAACACGGTTTCTGCGTATGAAGGTCGGACAATAGTTCACGGTCCAACCCCGATGGTCCCGGGTGCGCCCAATACTCCAACCGTAACCGGTAAGTTCCATGTTTATTTGCAATATGCCTCCCAGACAATGGAAGGTGAAAATGCGGATGGAACCAATTACCGCACAGAAGGCGTTCCATGGGTCACCTACTTCTATGCGGGGTATGCACTCCACGGTGCTCCGTGGCGTTCCTCTTTCGGATGGTCCGGTTACGGTGGCTCTCACGGGTGTGTGAATATGCCGGTTGACGGTGCGCACTGGATTTATGATTGGGCGGATAACGGGACGGTTGTCATCAGTCACTACTAAAGGGGAGTGAAAATGGATCTCTTTGATACGCAGGGGATCGAAGATTTCGGGACTCCGGTAGTTGATGACCATGCGCCACTTGCGGTTCGTATGCGCCCGCAAAGCGCTGATGAGATTGTTGGCCAGCAACACCTTCTTAAGCCGGGATCACCTCTGCGTAGACTTCTCACTCCATCTACTGATTCCCCTGCGGGTTTAAGCTCTGTGATTTTATGGGGTCCTCCGGGAACCGGAAAGACCACTCTTGCCTACCTAATTGCACGTGCTTCTGGTCGCCGCTTCTGCGAAGTTTCTGCAGTTACGTCCGGAGTAAAAGACCTTCGTGATGTGATCTCGCAGGCTCGACGAGGCCTGACAACAACGGGAGAGGAAACGATCCTTTTTGTTGATGAGGTTCACCGTTTTTCAAAATCGCAGCAGGATGCTCTTCTTCCAGCTGTCGAAAATCGTTGGGTAACTCTAGTTGCTGCAACGACAGAGAACCCGTCCTTCTCGGTGATTTCTCCGC
>CALHID010000217.1 GCA_938030835.1 uncultured Actinomyces sp.
CAATGGTCAAGCTCGTTTCTTAGCTCTGATTGAATTCCACTGTAGGTCGGATCATCAATGAGATTGCGACGTTCATCGGGATCGCATTCGAGGTCGTACAGTTCCTCTGGTCCTTCTTCACGCCAGACGTATTTGAGCATCCCGCGCCGGATCATTCGTGCGGCTCCATATTCATCGAAAACTGCGACAGAATCGCTGCCCGACTTGCCTCGAAGGATATCGAGCAGCGTGCCTTGGCCCCGGCGGACATCGGCAGCGCACTCAACCCCAGCCAATTCACACAAGCTCGTGAACAAATTAAGACTAGAGATCAGCTCATTGACCGGAGAGGAATATCCACGCTCACGCCCAGGATCAATGCCAACCGAAGCGGCCACCGCCTCGGGAATACGAATCAGGAAGGGAACTCGTACGGAGTTATCCCAGAAGTTCAAGGGAAAAGTACCATTTCCCTTCCCCCAGATCCCGTGATGCCCACAAGAGAATCCGTTATCGGACATGAAGATGACGATCGTGTTTTCCCATTCCCCCTGCTTTTTGAGCTCATCGACGAGGGAGCCGAAAATCCGGTCGACTCCACTGAGCGCGGCACAGTAGCCGCGAAGTGAAGGAACGGGATCTCGATAAGCATCAGCGAATTGATGAACCCGTTGATAATCGGCCCAAGGATGGGGGTCCTCTCGTGGAATCGTAGGGAACTCCTCACCTGCATAAATGTCGAGGAGTTCATCGGGGTGCTGATCTTCTCCCCACGGATCGTGCGGAGCCGTTGTCGCAGCAAAGAGGAAGAAGGGCTGACGTTCCCCGTCTTCACCCGTAGCGGCTGCACGCTCGCGAAGGAACTCTAGGGCATGGACGCCAACTGCCTCGGTGAAGTACAACTCCTCCTCGGCCTCGTGACCATCTTTCCAAATCGGCGCGCCCATGTACGGGCCACCCCCGTAGCGATGCGCGTACCAAGAGGAGAATCCCGGTGCAGGCTCGCAAGAGTCACCTAGGTGCCACTTACCGCTCAGTGCGCAGGTGTAACCCGAGCGATGAAGAATCTGCGGGAGAGTTTCGAGGTGGTCAAGGTAGGTGTCGGGATGAGCGCGGGGATGCCGAGTCCCCGTGAGCCAATCGTGCACACCGTGAGTGGAGGGCATGGTTCCAGTGAGGATCGATGCGCGCGCCGGAGAACACACCGGTGAGGCCGTGTGCATCT
>CALHID010000218.1 GCA_938030835.1 uncultured Actinomyces sp.
CGAGCACCTCGACACAAGCGGCGACACCCACCGCGTGGTCATCGGCATCGGAGTGAACATCGGCGCACTTCCGGCTCAAGTGCGCGACTTTGCTGCAAGCTTTGACACCGCGCTGAGCAGCGAGGAACGCGAATCATTCATCCGCGAACTGCGCATGAACCTCGAGCTGCTCTTCGCTGCAGCGGGCGCACCCAAATCTTGGCGCGATGAGTACAGCTCCCACATGCGTTTCTTCGGCACTCAATGCCCACTGCACCTTCCCGGAGGCATTCGCTTCACCGCAACTCCGATCAGCATCGATGAGCACGCACACCTGATCTGCCGCTCCACGGAAGGCGAAATTCTCACCGTCACCACGGGGGAAATCTCCCCCACCCCACTAGTGGAAGGACACCTGTCATGACGATTGCCCTTTCTCCCGTTCTGGTTGCGAACCGAGGTGAAATTGCGGTTCGCGTCATTCGCACCCTTCGCGAAATGGGTTTGGATTCCGTCGCTGTCTACGCTGAGGCCGATCGGGATACCTTGGCCTGCGAGCTCGCAACCTCCGCCTACAGCCTGGGTGGGAAGAGCGCTGCTGAGACCTACCTGAATCCGGAAGCGATTCTCGAGGCCGCCGCAAAGTCGGGCGCGCAAGCAATCCACCCCGGATACGGCTTCCTTTCCGAGAACGCCGATTTCGCCTCCCGCGTCGCAGAAGCCGGCTTGGTGTGGATTGGCCCTTCCGCCGAGGCCATCGAGGCATTAGGGGACAAGATTCGGGCCCGCGAACTGGCTGATTCGTGCAAGGTCCCAACGATTACCGGTCGTTCCCTGGAAGGAAGCAGCGTCGAGGATGCACTCGAGCTGGCACAGTCCATTGGCTACCCGGTCCTGATCAAGCGCGCCGATGGCGGCGGTGGACGCGGAATTACTCGCATGAATTCCGACTCGGATATTCGCGACTTCTACACGAACATCAGCGATCCTTCGACGTTGGCACTGTGCTTCATGGAGAAATTCATTTCTCACGGTCGTCACGTCGAAACCCAATGCGCTCGCGATTCTTTCGGAACTTTCGCAGTCGTTTCAACGCGAGATTGCTCGGTCCAGCGCCGCAACCAGAAGGTTGTTGAAGAAGCACCTGCTCCCTTCATCTCCGAAGAACTCCATGCAGCACTTGAGGAGTACTCCCGCGCACTCTTTGACGCGGTCCAGTACGTGGGTGTCGGTACCTGTGAGTTCTTGGTCGAAGACGGCAAGGCCTATTTCTTGGAAGTCAACCCTCGCCTGCAAGTCGAACACACGGTTTCCGAAGAGGTCACCGGAATCGATCTGGTTCGCGAACAGATCCGAATTGCTCAAGGTCTTCCACTCAGCGAGATCCCCTCTACTCGCGGTCATGCGATCGAAGTGCGAGTCACCAGTGAAGATCCCGCTCAAGAACTAATGCCCGCAACCGGTCGTCTGAGCGCAATCCAATGGCCAGGAGGCCCCGGAGTCCGCGTCGATTCTTTCATCCGTCCCGGTGAGGAAATCGGAACCGATTTCGACTCTCTCATTGCAAAAATCACCGTTCATGCACCGACGCGTATTCAGGCAATTATTCGCCTCCAGCGGGCGCTGGATGAATTTCGCGTCGAGGGTCTGCCAACCTCCGCTCCCCTACTCGCTCATATCCTGGCAACTCCCGAATTTCGAAGCGAAGAAAGCGAGAGCTTGGGTGTTTACACCCAGTGGTTGGAACGCGAAGGAGTTCTCGAAGAGGTTGCGCGCGAGCTCTCAGCTGCAGGCGTCACGCAATCACGTGAGGCCTCGGAAGAAGGAAGCGAAGCACACGCACTGCGCTCCTTCGTCATCGAAATTGACGGAAAGCGCACAACGCTGAGCCTTCCCGCGGAACTTCTGAGCGCCGCCGGGGGCGAAGCGGGGGGACGTACGCTCCGGCCTCGTCAGCCACTGCGACGCTCACTGCGCCCACGCACTGGGGCAAACGACGAGGGCCCGAACGTCACCTCCCCCATCCAAGCAACCGTCATCCGCATCGCCGTCGAAGAAGGCCAAGAGGTCGAAGAGGGCGAACTGGTTGCAGTCATTGAGTCCATGAAGATGGAAAAGGCCCTGAACGCAGGTTGCTCGGGAACGATCTCGGCGATTCACGTCTGCGCGGGCGACACCGTCAAAGCAGGAGACGTCTTGGTGAGCATTAAGGAGGAAGCATGACCCCATCGAGCGCCAAGCGAATCGACGAGGCCGAAGAGCACGAAGCCATCAGCCGCCGAAACTTCTACGATCGCACGCACAGCATCTTGGAAGCGGCGGAAGAAAAAGCACGTCAGGCACAGCATGCTCGCGGACGCCAAACCGCCCGCGAGCGCTTGGACTACCTGCTTGATGAGGGCTCCTTCAGCGAACTCAACCGCTACGCCGGCGGCGACATCGAGGCCGGTGAGCTCGGTTCTGCCGTCATCACGGGTATCGGCACCCTGGATGGCCGCCCAGTCGCCGTTTATGCACAGGACTTCTCGATCCGCGGCGGCACACTGGGCAAGGTTGAAGGCGATAAGATCCTTCTCCTCATGGATCGCGCCCTCTCCATGCGAATTCCGATCATTGCGCTTTTGGATTCGGGTGGCGCTCGCATCCAAGAAGGCGTCACCGCGCTTGCGCAATACGGTCGAATTTTCCGCAAGACCACCGAGGCCTCGGGAGTTGTCCCCCAGATTTCGGTGATCCTGGGCCCCTGTGCGGGTGGCGCGGTCTACGGGCCGGCGCTCACCGATTTCATCATCATGACGAAGAACTCCTCGTACATGTTTGTTACCGGCCCCTCCGTTGTGAAGGCTGCGACCGGCGAGGAAATTTCCTCTGAAGACCTCGGTGGCGGCGACCTGCACAACTCAGTGTCGGGCGTTGCGCACTTCCTTGCCGAAGATGAGCACGAGGCCCTGGATTACGCACGCACTCTACTGTCCTACCTGCCGCAGAACTGCGATAAGAAGCCTCCGCGCTACCTCTTCGAAAACGATGGCACCGAAGAACGCGCACGTGAGGTTGCTTCCCTGGTTCCGGAATCCCCCAAGCAGGACTACGACATGGTCGAGGTCATTGAAGCGCTTGTCGATCACGGGGAATTCCTTGAGGTTCAGCCCCTGTTCTCACCTTCCATCATTGTTGGCTTCGCCTGCTTTGAAGGACGACCGGTTGGAATCGTTGCCAACCAGCCCAGCATTGATGCGGGAACTCTGGATGTGAACGCCTCTGAAAAGGCCGCGCGTTTTGTTCAATTCCTTGATGCCTTCGGAATCCCGATTATCACCCTTGTCGACGTCCCCGGATATCGTCCCGGTTCTGAACAGGAACGAGCGGGAATCATTCGCCGCGGGGCCAAATTGATCACCGCCTATGCGACCGCAACCGTCCCCATGATCACCGTCATTTTGCGCAAGGCATTCGGCGGCGCCTACATCGTCATGGGTTCGAAGTCACTGGGCGCAGATATGAACTTCTCCTGGCCGGCCTCTCAAATTGCCGTGATGGGATCTGAAGGGGCGGTGGACATCGTCTTCCGCCGCCAGCTTGCCGCGGCCGGAAAGGAAGGGCGCGATGTTGCCGAGCAGCGTGCGCACTACCAGGAAATGTATGAGCGCCAGGCGATGAACCCGAATCTTTCTCTGAAAAACGGAGAGCTCGACGCACTGATCGAGCCTTCCACAACCCGCCAGAACATTTGCCGAGCCCTATCGGTCCTTCACCTAAAGGACCGCACCGTAACGACCCCGCGCGTCCACGATAACGCCCCTATGTGATGAGGAAAGTAGATTAATCATGACTGCATTTTTTGCCGAAATCCCCACTCCCTACGCACTGACCTTTGCGGGACAGGGATCCGCGTGGCGCCCTGCTCTCTCGACCTCCCTGTCCTTCCCCCCTCACGCCGCACTGCTGCGCAAGCACTACCAGGCGATGCGTGAGCTTCTTGCTCCCGTTGCCGGCGAGCTTCTGACCAGCGCTCCCGGTTCCTTGGAGCGCCTGAACGCGCTTTTGGACGGCAACACCCAGGACCTTCCGCTGGACCGTTCCGCCTCCGTCTCCGTACCGGGTATCACCTTGGCTCAGCTGGCTGCTCTGGCAGATCTTGATGCAACCCAGTTGGATGTACACACGACTTCTCCCCTGCTGCTCGGTCATTCCCAGGGCATCTTGGGCGCCGAGGTTGCCCGCGCGTGGATCGCCCGCGATGACCAGCGCCTCACCCACGTCCTGGCCCTCGCAGTGCTTATCGGCGCCGCTGCGCAATCAGTCAGCATCCGTTTGGGCGCGACAAACCTTGGCGAAGCAACCCCGATGCTTTCCGTTCGCGGACTGCCGGCCTCGATGATTACCGAGGCCATTGAGGGTTCTCCCGTTTCCCTGGCCGTTGTCAACGGCCCGCGTTCCGTTGTTCTTTCCGGCCGCCCGGGTGATCTTGAAGCCTGCCGCCGTCAGCTTGAGGCTCAGGTTGCAGCCTCGAACCGCGCCTTGGAAGAGCACCTGACCGGTGGTACTCCTCTTGAAGCAATCGTCGAGTTCCTGCCTGTCTCCGCCCCCTTCCATTCACCTCTGTTGGAGGAAGCAGTTGCGCAGGTGGTTTCGTGGGCGCGGAGCCTGGCAGCAGCCGGTCACGGAATTGATGACGCCGAGGCCGAGCGCGTTGCCCGCGCAATCCTCGTTGAGCGCGATGACTGGTCTGCAGCGATTTGTGCAGCCCTCAACCAGGGCGTGAAGACCTTCGTCGATCTTGGGCCGTCGAATATGCTCACTCGCCTGACCCAGGACCTCCTGGATGGAACCGGTGCACAGATCGTGGATGCCTCGACTGCATCACGCCGCACCGAACTCGATGAAGAAGGCTCCTCAATCGAAGCACCCGCAGACTGGTCACAGTTTGCGCCCAAGGTCGTTGCTCTTCCCGACGGACGCCGCGTGGTTTCAACGGCATTTACCCGCTTGACGGGACGCTCTCCCATCATCCTTCCGGGTATGACTCCCACGACCGTCGGGCCTCGTATTGTTGCCGCAGCCGCAAATGCTGGCCACTGGGCGGAAATGGCCGGTGGCGGACAGTACTCCGAAGAGGTCTTCACCGAGCACCGTCTTGAGCTTCAAAAGCTCCTTGAACCCGGCCGCACCGCGGGATTCAACACGATGTTCTTTGATCGTTTCATGTGGAACCTGCAATTTGGTGTCAACCGCATTGTTCCCAAGGCACGCCGTGCAGGTGCTCCCATCGATGCGGTGACAATCGCCGCCGGTATCCCCGAATTGGACGAGGCACGCGAGTTGATCGCGCAGCTGCGCGCCGATGGCTTCGAATACCTGTGTCTGAAGCCCGGAACCGTCGAGCAGATCGAACAGGTCGTTCGTATTGCACAGGCGAACCCGGACCAGACCCTGATTATTCAGGTGGAAGACGGCCACTCTGGTGGCCACCACTCGTGGGAAAACCTCGATGATCTGCTTCTGGCTACCTACGCACAAATCCGTCGCACTCCCAACCTCGTTCTTGCTGTTGGTGGCGGTATTGGTTCGGCTGCAGACGCTGCTCGCTACATCACCGGACAGTGGTCCCTGGATCTAGGCTCGGCACCGATGCCCGTCGATGCTGTTCTGGTGGGTACGGCCTCGATGGCGACCCTTGAAGCCGAAACTTCTCCTCAGGTGAAGCAACTGCTCAAGGACACCCCCGGTGTTGGCGGTGATGGCTGGGTCGGTACCGGCCAGGTCCGCGGTGGTATGACCTCCGGTTTGTCCCACCTGAACGCGGACATGCACGAGATTGAGAACTCCTCTGCTCGCGCTTCGCGCCTGATTCACGAGGTCGGCTCCGACCAGGAGTCCATCGACGCACACCGCGATGAACTCATTGAGGCCATGAACAAGACGGCGAAGCCGTACTTCGGTGAGCTCTCTGAGATGACCTACGCCGATTGGGCACGCCGCGTCATTGACCTGTCCTACCCCTGGGCCGATTGGACGTGGACGGATCGCGCTCTGGATCTCTTCCACCGTATTGAGTCCCGTCTGAACCCGGCCGACCACGGTGATATCCCCACGCTCTTTGAGAGCCGCGATGATCTTGAAGACGGCCAGGCCGCTTTGGCGCGCCTACTTGAGGCCTACCCGCAGGCCGAGACCACCCGCGTGATTCCCGCCGATGTCGCATGGTTCCCGGTCCTGTGCCGCAAGCACCACAAGCCCATGCCTTTCGTTCCCGTTCTGGACGGCGATCTTGCTCGCTGGTGGGGAACCGACACACTGTGGCAGTCTCAAGACGCGCGTTTTGATGCAGACGCAGTCCGCATCATCCCCGGTCCCCGTTCGGTCGCTGGAATTGATCGCGTTGATGAGCCCATCGGCGAAATGTTTGCCCGTTTCGAGCAGGCTGTCGTCGATGCTGTCTCCACAGACGACGCGCGCATTCCCCAGGTATGGTCTCGTTTCCACGATCTGGCTGACGCGGCCTCGTTCTTGCGGGAAATCTCCCACATCCAGTGGGCGGGCAACCTGGTCGACAACCCGGCCTACACCTCGGTCGAGGCTACGGAAATCCTTCACGATGAGGGCGGCTACTCGATTCGTATCCACTGCGATTCGATGTGGGATGAGACCCCGAATAGCTCTCACCATTCAGTTGAGTACATCGACATCCCCGTTCTTCTCTCCAGCGCATGCATGACCGGTGCTTACCCGGTTGTTGACATGTCGCGACTGTCCGTGACCGCTTACGATCTGCTTGCCGGCGCCGCTGGTGTGGGCACGACGACCGTGAATGGCGACCACATCGAGAAGATGCCCGCTGTCATCCCCGGCGAAGGTTTTGGCACGGTTCACGATTCCTTCACTTTCACCGAGAACCTGGGCTACGCTCACGGCGCGGTGACCGGTGGCGCACTGTCGACGCAGCTCGCCTCGGGAGTTCCCGACGCCCTGGTCGGCCCCTGCTGGCCTGCAATTTACGCCGCACTGGGCTCGGCAATGTACCAGGGAGTCCCGGTCATTGAAGGCCTGGTCAATGCCGTTCACCTGGACCACTCAATCTTCTTCGATGCCCCGCTTCCCGCTTACGGAACCCGCGTCGAGGTCGTGGGACGCTGCGCTGAGCTCGCTGAGTCTTCTGCCGGTCGCGTGGTGCGCGTCGAACTTGAGTTGAGCGCTGAAGGCACAGTTTTCGCCCGCCTGGTTGAGCGTTTCGCTATCCGAGGCCGCATCGCCTCGACCCAGCCGCCCGCACCGGCACCTGAGGTCGCAGATTCCTACACGGATACGCCGCGTTCCTTCCTGCGTCACGTGCGCGTTCAGGCTCCCGAAAACATGACGGCCTTCGCCATTGTTTCCGGAGACTTCAACCCAATCCACACCTCCTACGCTGCTGCACGTCTTTCCGGCCTTGCAGCTCCGCTGGTTCACGGCATGTGGCTGTCCGCGACCGTTCAGCACCTGCTGTGCGCTCACTCGACTCAGCCGGTTGACAGCCCTGATCGACTGGGGGTCATTCGTTCCGTTGACATGCCCGAGGTCGAGATCGAAGCCTGGTCCTACCGCATGTTCGGTATGGTTCAGCTCTCGGACATCGTGGATATCACCATTGAGCGCGTGGGTCGTATCGGTGGCGAATTGGTCCTTGAGGCCACATGCCGCATTGGCGATGAGGTCGTCTCCATCGCACGTGCACTCACTCGCGCACCCCGCACCGCTTATGTCTACCCCGGTCAGGGTATCCAGCGAAAGATGATGGGCTTGGAGCACATGAGCTCAACCGCTCGCGCGGTGTGGGCGCAAGCCGATGCTCATACTCGCAAGGCTCTGGGCTTCTCCATCGAGGCCATTGTTCGCACAAACCCGACCGAACTTCGCGTCGGTGATGAGGTCTTCCGCCACCCCAAGGGCGTCCTTAACCTCACGCAATTCACCCAAGTTGCTCTGGCAACTTTGGCCTACGCCCAGACCGAGGAACTCCGCGCGGAAAACGCCCTTGTGGATCATTCCTTCTACGCGGGACACTCTTTGGGCGAATACACCGCGCTCTCCGCCTACGCACGGATCTTCCCCCTCGAGCAGGTTCTGGAAATCGTGTTCCAGCGCGGTTCAGCCATGCACCACTTGGTCGAGCGCGACGCACAGGGTCGATCGAACTACGCAATGGGCGCTCTTCGCCCCAACCAATTCGGTATGGGCGACGCAGAGGTCCGCGACTACGTGGCCTCGATCGCTGAAAAGTCCGGCGAGTTCTTGGAGATCGTTAACTACAACCTGGCTGGTTCTCAGTACTCGGTTGCTGGAACGGTCGCCGGCCTGAAGGCCTTGGAAGAGGACACCGCACAGCGTGCCCGCGAACACGGTGGCCGCCGAGCGCTCATCATGATTCCCGGAATCGACGTTCCCTTCCATTCCTCTCGCCTGCGCGCTGGTGTCCCGGCCTTCCGTGACAAGCTCGATTCTCTGCTTCCCCAGGACATCAACCTCGAGGTTCTTGAAGGACGCTACATCCCGAACTTGGTTGCTCGGCCCTTCGAACTCACTCAAGATTTTGCTCAGTCGATCCTTGACGTTGTTCCATCCGAGGCAACTCAAAAGATCGTCAACAATTGGGATGAAGCAATCGCTCATCCGCAGGCAACCGCACGCACCCTGCTCATCGAGCTCCTCTCGTGGCAGTTTGCTTCGCCGGTTCGCTGGATTGAGACTCAGGACCTGCTCTTCAGCGCTCCCCCGCAGGGCTTGGGCGTTGAGCGCGTGATTGAGATCGGTTTGGCATCTTCGCCGACTCTGGCCAACATGGCGTCACGGACGCTTTCGCAGCCTAAGTTCGCACAGACGAATATCGATGTGCTGAACGTCGAGCGCGATGCCGCACGTGCCCGCAACGAGGACGCGGTCGCTCAGCCCGAGCGCGCACAATCCGACGCGTCGGCGCCCAGCGACGAGGCCACTCCCGCTGCGCCCGAAAGCAATGCCTCGGCAGCGGAAGTCCCCGCAGCAAGCACACCCGCGGTCGAAGCACCTTCCGCAGCCCCGGCCACAGCCCCCGCGGCTGCAGCAAGCGGAACCATGCCGGAACTCCCGCTCTCGGCCTCGGATGCTATCCGCGTTCTTCTGGCCTTCTCGAACAAGCTCCTCCCCGAGCAGATCGATGCCTCTGACACGGTCGAAACCCTGACAAATGGCGTGTCGTCAAAGCGCAACCAGCTGCTCATGGACATGGCCGCTGAGCTCTCGCTCTCGACCATCGAAGGCGCGGCTGAAGCATCGATGGGCGATCTCTTCGCGACCATCGACACTCTGGTTCCCAGCTATGCGCCTTTTGGCCCGGTCCTCAGCGACGCAATCAACTCCAAGCTGCGCAAGATCTTCGGTTCTGCAGGACTTCCCGCAAGCTTCACGACCGGTTACGTCAAGGACAACTGGGGCCTGAGCGAGCAGTGGGCCGCACGCGTGAACGCAGAAATCCTGCTGGGCACCCGTGAAGGCGACTCGATTCGCGGTGGTAGCCTCTCGACTCTGCCCGGATCGGTTTCCTCTGCGAAGGACGCCTCAGCGCTCATCGATCAGGCTCTGGCTTTGATCGCAGCACGCGAGGGCTTGACTCTCTCGCGTCCAAGCTCCGGTGGCGGCGCCGGCGGCGAGGTCGTTGACTCTGCGGCTTTGCGCGACCTGGAAGATCGCATTTTGGGTGAGCGCGGCATCTTGGCCAACCAAGCACGCGACATTCTCAAGGTTTTGGGCATCTCTACTACCCCCGCAGCAGTGGAGAGCGAAGATTCCTCCGCTCTGATCGCGGCCGTCGAGGCCGAGCTTGGAGCAAATTGGGAAGCCTCCGTGCGTCCCGCCTTTGATGAGGGCCGCGCGGTCCTCCTAGACGATCGCTGGGCAACCGCTCGCGAAGACCTCGCCCGTATCTTTGCTGGTGCTGCTTCCGCTGAAAGCCTTGCGCCTGAGCGCCTACGCGGAGCAGGACAATCGCTGAGCGAACTGGCGAAGTGGTACAGCGCCAACACCTCGGATGCAGGTCTCAAGGACTACTTCGCCCGCGTCGCCCAGGCTGCTCTTGAGGCAGCTGAAGGCCGCTTCGCCGGAGATGTTGCTCTTGTCACCGGCGCTGCTCCCCACTCGATTGCGGCTGCAGTCGTAGGCGAGCTTCTTGCCGGTGGCGCAACCGTCATCATGACCTCATCGCGAGTCAACGATGCACGACTGGCATTCGCCAAGGAGCTGTACCGCACACACGCCGCAATCGGCGCAACCCTGTGGATCGTCCCCGCAAACATGGCATCCTTCCGCGATGTTGACGCGCTGATCTCCTGGGTTGGTAGCGAACAGACCGAGACGCACGGGGCAACGACCGAGGTCGTCAAGCCCGCGCTTCTTCCCGATCTTTTCGTTCCCTTCGCAGCGCCTCGCGTTTCCGGGACCGTTGGTTCGGATCCTCAGGGTGCTCTTGCTCAAGAACGCCTGCTTCTGTGGAGCGTCGAACGCGCAATCCACCTGCTCTCCGGCTTGGGTGCAGACACGGCTCCCAACCACCGCACGCACATCTTGCTTCCCGGTTCGCCGAACCGAGGGATCTTCGGTGGCGACGGTGCATACGGCGAAGCGAAGGCGGCCTTCGACGCGATTGCAACCAAGTGGGAGCACGAGTCCGGTTGGCCGACGCGCACGAGCATCGCTCACCCGCTGATCGGTTGGGTTCAGGGAACCTCCCTCATGGGTGGAAACGACATCCTGGTTCCCGCGGCTGAGGCGGCAGGCGTACACGTCTACACGACCGAAGAAATCGCCGGCGAACTCGCCCAGCTCCTCACCCGTGAGATCCGCGAGCAGGCCGCTCAGGCTCCTGTTCACGCCGACCTGACCGGCGGCTTGGCCGAGGCGGGACTTGACCTTCCCGCGCTGGCTCGCCAAGCACGCGAGCAGGCGACGGCCTCGGCACAGGACACTCAGGCAGAGAAGCAAGCAACCCTGCGGGCATTGCCCAACCCGGTTGTTCCTTCGCTGGCTGCACCGATCGAGTGGGCAACTCCTCGCGCGCAACTGCACGATCAGATCGTCATTGTTGGCACCGGTGAGATCGGTACCTGGGGTTCGGGACGTACCCGCGAAGAGGCCGAATTCGGTCAGGACTTTGATCTGACCGCTGCTGGCGTCTTGGAGATGGCCTGGATGATGAAGCTCATCAACTGGTCTGATAGCCCGCAGCCCGGCTGGTACGACGCTTCTGGCGCACCGGTTGACGAGGCCGAGATCTACGATCGTTTCCGCGATGAAGTTGTTGCCCGCTCGGGTATCCGTCGCTTCAACGACGATTCAAACATGGTCGATTGCGGTTCAAACGACGTTCGCACGGTCTTCTTGACCAGCGAGCAGACCTTCACCGTGGACACCAAGGCTGAAGCCGAAGACTACGTCTTGGCAGATCCTTCGCACACGACGATCTGGGAAGAAAACGGTACGTGGCATGTCACCAAGTCCGCTGGCTCCCCCGTCCAGGTCCCCGCGCGCGCAACTCTCACCCGCACGGTCGGCGGCCAGATCCCCGAAGACTTCGATCCGGCTCAGTGGGGAATTCCCGCTTCCATGGTCGAGGCCCTGGACCGCATCGCTGTCTGGAACTTGGTTACCGCAGTGGATGCCTTCATCTCTTCGGGCTTCTCCCCCGCTGAGCTCCTGCAGGCCGTCCACCCGGCAGATGTGTCCTCGACACAGGGCACGGGTATTGGTGGCATGGAGTCCCTGCGTCATGTCTTCCTCTCGCGCTTCCTGGGTGAGGATCGCCCGCAGGACATCCTTCAAGAGGCCCTGCCCAATGTTGTGGCTGCACACACCATGCAGTCCTTCATTGGTGGCTACGGCCAGATGATCCACTCGGTGGGTGCTTGCGCAACCGCCGCGGTTTCCATCGAGGAAGCCGTCGACAAGATCCGTCTGGGCAAGTCCGACTTCGTTGTCGCCGGCGGTATCGACGATATTTCAGTCGAATCGCTCACCGGCTTTGGCAACATGAACGCGACCGCTGAGTCCGCAGCGCTTGAAGCACGTGGAATCACTCCGCGCCACTTCTCTCGCGCCGGAGACCGTCGTCGCGCAGGATTCCTCGAAGCTGCCGGCGGTGGCACTCTGCTGGTCACCCGCGGCGATATCGCAGCGGATCTGGGCCTGCCGGTCCAAGCGGTTGTCGCCTACGCACGTTCCTTCGCAGACGGTGCGCACACCTCGATCCCGGCCCCCGGCCTCGGCGCCTTGGCGGCTGCACGCGGTGGTCGCAATTCCCAGCTGGCTCGCGCCCTCGAGGACCTCGGTCTGAGCGCGGACGATATCGCGGTTGTCTCCAAGCACGACACTTCAACTCGTGCGAATGACCCGAACGAGGCCGAGCTTCACTCGCGTCTTTCGGCTGCACTTGGACGTTCAGCGGGCAACCCGCTGTATGTCGTGTCGCAGAAGACCCTGACCGGTCACGCAAAGGGTGGCGCTGCGCTCTTCCAGGCGGCAGGTTTGATCGATATCTTCCGTCGCCAGGAACTTCCCGCAAACCGCGCGCTGGATTGCTTGGATCCGGAAATGGCTCAGTGGATGCCGCTCCTGTGGCTGCGTCAGCCGCTGGACATGTCCGCTTCCCCCGTCCGCGCCGGTGTCCTTACCTCGCTGGGCTTTGGCCACATCGCCGCGATGGTCGTCCTTGTTCACCCCGCCGCCTTTGAGGCTGCGCTGCGTGCCGAACGCGGCGAGGCCGCGCTTGCTCAGTGGCGTGAACGCGCCCAGAAGCGCTTGGAAGAGGGACGTCGTCACCTGGAGCAGGGAATGATCGGACACGCGGAGCTCTTCGTTCCCATTGAGGGGCGTCGCCTTCCGGCAACCGACACTCACGAGGCCGAAGTTGCCCTGCTCCTGGATCCTTCCGCTCGCTTGGGTGCAGATGGCACCTACGCATCGGCGGCTTCGGATTCACAGGAAGCTCAGAACTGAGAACCGGCATGAAACCGGCAGCTATCGGTGTCGACCTGGTCGATGTTGCTTCTTTCGGGGAGCAACTCGGCCAGGAAGGCTCGGTCTTTCATCGAGTCTTCACTGCTCGGGAGTGGAATGCAGCAGCGCGTTTCACTCCCGAGCAGGGGGCACCCGCCAGCGAAGCTTCTGAGGGACTTTCGACTTCCCGTGCGAGTTCGGGGCTGTCGATGCGTTCTATGTCGATGCGTTCGATTCAGTCCCTTGCAGCTCGCTGGGCGGCAAAGGAGGCCTTCATCAAGGCCTGGTCCTCCCTGTACTACGGTCGCGAGGATCCGCTTGAGCGCGACCAGGTTAATTGGGCCGAAATCGAAGTGGTGAATGACCGCTGGGGGCGCCCTTCCCTGCGCTTCCACGGAGCAATTGCCACCGCGCTTAAGCAAACAGAACGCGAGATTTCAGCTTCACTCGCATGGCTTGTTTCTTTATCCCACGACGGTAACTACGCGATCGCATGGATTCATGCGTACCCATCCGAATCACACTCTTCAAAGGATTTCTCATGACGACACCACTGGCTTCATCGACTTTCTCACCGGTACTCGCTGATCATTTCGGTAGCACATCGCTGCGTCGAGATGCTCTTGCCGTTCTCGCGGGCGCGGGACTCGTCGGCATCCTGGCACAGGTCGCCATTCCCATGTGGCCTGTTCCCATCACCGGTCAAACTCTTGGTGTTCTGCTGGTCGGCGCTGTTCTGGGCGCACGTCGCGGGGCTCTCTCGCTACTGTCCTATCTGGTACTTGGCCTGGCTGGAGTGCCGTGGTTCTCGTCCGCAAGTGGCGGTCTTGCTGCACTTGCAAAGCCGTCTTTTGGTTTCATCATTGGTTTTATTCCGGCTGCATGGTTGATCGGAAAGCTCTCTGAGCGCGCATGGGATCGCCACCTCTGGCTGTCTCTCGCGGCCTTCGGTGGCGCAACCCTAGTCCCCTTCCTAGTCGGCATCCCCTACATGTGGCTTATTGTCCGCATGGGTGGTGTCAGCATGTCTTTCGTGCAGACCATGAATGCAGGATTCACGCCCTTTATCGTGGGCGGAATCATTAAGGCGATCGCCGGGGCGGCTGTGATTGGAAGCCTGTGGAAGGCGGTCGGCCGGGTGGGACTCGATCGCTAAAACCGACGTCAACAGTTTTGATGGGTGTGGCCCGCGCATTGCGCGCGGGCCACACCCATATCGTTTGATGAGGAGCGCTCAGGACTTCCCTCAGAGCGGACTATTCCTGAGTGGCCCTTCCATGCTTTGACGCACGTGTACGAACAACAATCCCGGCCGTTCCGGGGACAAACTCGGCGGGCTTGAGGTGAGGAAGCACCAGAGGCTGCTTCGCTTGAGCAGTGGGCTGTGTAGCGCTTTGAGAAGCCTGCTGAGCCTGGGAGCTCGCCTGAGGGGCATCGTTCGTCGCCGCATACGAGCGCACCCGACGAGGCGGCACCGAGCTGCGGCCATTGTGCGTAGCTGCCGAGGCCGCCACGGCTGCTCGCGGAGCCGCTGCGGGAGTTTCTATTGCTGTGGCTTGCTTTGCACCTGCCGGCTCCACCTGAGCCGCCTGCGCGGCTTCCGTGGCCACAGGATGGTTCATGCGCGCAAGGATCGAGGCGACGGCTGCAGCGGTTGGGTCGGCCTCTGGGGTTTCCTGCGCGACAGGGGCCTCGGGAATGGAAATTTCCGGCTGGGCATGGGAAGCGGCCCAACCACTCAGGGTTTCAATTTCAGGCTCTTTAGATTCACGTTCACGTGGAGGGATGCCAACGAAGGGGTTGTCCGGACGATCCCGACGCGTTTCGAAGAATGCACGAAGCTGGACGGTTGCTTCCTGTGCCAGAACTCCGGGAACAACCTCGACCTGGTGATTGAGGCGAGAATCACGAAGAACGTCACGCAGCGACCCAGCTGCTCCCGCCTTGGGGTCCCACGCGCCAAAGACGACGCGGTCAAGACGAGATGAAACTATTGCGCCCGCGCACATCGTGCAGGGCTCCAGGGTGACAACCAGCGTGCAACCGATGAGATTCCATCGATTCAAACGCTTTCCGGCCTCTCGCAGGGCCATGATCTCAGCGTGACCGCAGGGATCGTGCTCGGCCTCGCGGCAATTCCAACCGCGGCCGATAATCCGTCCTACTGAGTCAATAACGACCGCACCCACGGGGACATCTCCCAATTCGCGTGCTTTATTCGCCAGGAAGAGTGCGCGGGCCATCGCTTCTTTGTACTGATCCATAGTTGCCACCCCTTCAGCCTATCGCGTAAACCCTACTTCGCGGGTTACTCTTGAACCATGCGCCTTCATATTGCTGATCACCCGCTCATTGCCCACAAGCTCACCGTTCTGCGTGACCGCGACACCCACTCGGCAACTTTCCGCCAACTGGTTGACGAATTGGTCACCCTTCTTGCGTACGAGGCCACACGCCACGTCTCAACCACTGAGATCGCAATCAACACTCCTGTTGCGCCTACCGTTGGCAAGCGCATTAGCGAGCCGCGCCCCATCGTAGTCCCCGTACTTCGTGCTGGGCTGGGAATGCTCGAAGGAATGACCCGTCTTCTTCCCACCGCCGAGGTTGGCTTCCTGGGAATGAAGCGCGATGAAAAGACTCTTGAGGTTGAGACCTACGCGAACCGTCTTCCCGAAGATCTCTCGGGCCGCCAGTGCTTCGTTCTGGATCCGATGCTTGCAACCGGTCACACCATGGTTGCCGCAACCAAGTACCTCTTCGATCGCGGAGCTAAAGACGTGACCTGCGTCTGCCTGCTGGCCGCTCCCGAGGGCCTGAAGGTTCTGGAAGACTTCGTGGGTGATCGTGCAGATGTGACCGTCGTTGTCGCTTCTGTTGACGAGCGCCTCAACGAAAAGTCCTACATCGTCCCCGGTCTGGGCGACGCCGGCGACCGCCTCTACGGCATCGTTGACTGAGTCCAGCACCAGTTACATTCCTTAAAACTCAAGGTGGCCACGTCCAAGGACGTGGCCACCTTTATGCGTATAAAACATGTGTGTGGGGCGCGGCCAGGCCGTGCCCCACACATCAAAGTTACGATCAGTTAATCGTGAAAGCCCTTGATCAGAAGGCCGGAATCACCGAGCCATCCTTCCAGGTGTCTTCGATGTACTTCTTCACCTGGTCA
This sequence comes from uncultured Actinomyces sp., assembly GCA_938030835.1. Taxonomy (GTDB): domain Bacteria; phylum Actinomycetota; class Actinomycetes; order Actinomycetales; family Actinomycetaceae; genus Pauljensenia. The sequence goes on from CALHID010000218.1 coordinate 16,154, forward strand.
GAGTGCAGAAGCTCATCCAGCTTCTTCACGGCCTCGGCCTTATCGCCTGAAACACTGGTCTTCCACACCAGGACGTTCACCGAGGGGTTGTTCTCGGGGGACTCGACAGCCAGACCATCGCGCGAGGGTGCCAGGCCACCTTCCTGTGCGAAGTTACCGTTGATCACCGAGTAGTCGGTCTCGCCCAGGTTAGAGACCAGAACGGGTCCGTCAATTTCCTTGAAGTCGAAGTTCTTCAGCTTCTTAACGGTGTAAACATTGACGTCACCGCTTGCGGGGATCTCAACAAAACCGTTTGCAGCAAGAAGACGAAGTGCGCGCTCCTGGTTGGTGACATCGGAGATCACGCCAATGATTCCGCCCTTTTCGGGAAGCTCATCCAGTGACTTGTGCTTGGAGGAGTAGATAGCCAGGGGCTCGAGGTGGATGCCCTTACCGGGAGTGAAGTCGTAGTTGAACTGCTGCTTAGCCTTCTCCAAGTAGGGAACAGTCTGGTGGTAGGTGGCATCAACTTCACCCTGATCCAGCGCGCGGTTGGGCAGATCGTAGTCGGTGAATTCCTTGATGTTGATGTTGATTCCAGCGTCCTTTGCCAGGTTGTCCTGGATGTACTTGAGGATCTTTGCGTGAGGTGAGGGGCTGGCTGCAACGGTGATGGTGGTTGCACCGTTCGAGGATGATGAAGAGCCCGTGGAACCGCTGGAGCAGGCCGAGAGAACCAGTGCTGCCGCAACGCCAAGACCAGCAAGAGTACGAAGAGAACGAGAGTGACGCATGAGAGTAATTCCTTAGATTGTCTGTTTCCTACAAGCGGGAGGACCTGAGTGGCCCGGGATAGTCCCGCGAATTTTTACCTAATTACCAAGCAGAGTTCGCGACCCGGCTGGTGGATGCTCAGCGGTGATCCACCAGCCGGCTGAGCATGTCGCCAATCATTTGAATTAACTGAACGATGATGATGATCGCAACGACCGAGCAGATCATTGTGTCCGTCTGGAAGCGGTGATACCCGTAGTCGATCGCCATCTTTCCGAGGCCTCCCGCACCAACGACGCCCGCCATTGCCGAGTAGCCCACCAGGGTAATCGCCAAAACCGTCACAGACTGGATGATGCCGGGCAAGGCCTCGCGAACCAAAATGCTCCAACGGATCCGGCGGTTTGAGGCCCCAGCCATGAGGGCGGCCTCGACCTTACCGTTTTCGACGGAAAGCAGGTTGGTTTCCACCAGGCGAGCAAAGAACGGAATCGCACCGATCACCAAGGGGAAGGTTGCTCCCTGCCACGTGATTGCACTGCGCATGACGAACCTGGTCACCGGAAGCAGCACGATGATGAGGATCAGGAAGGGGAAAGAGCGGCCAACGTTGACGATCAAACCAACGATTTGGTTGATCATCTTGTTAGGCGTCAGACCCGTCTTCGATGTCTGGACAAGGAGCAGGCCGAGAGGTAGACCAACGAGGACGGTAAAGAGCGTGCCGAAGACGACCATGAGCAGGGTCTCCCCGATTGCCGGGAGGAACTGCTGGGTGAGCGCAGGGTTATCGCCCCACGTCGGGTCGCCTTTGCCCAGTGGAAGCAACGTAAGGACTGTTGACAGAGCCGAAAGCTTCACAGCGAACGCACCTCCACATGTGCGCCCTGGGCGCGAAGCTGCTCAATAATCGAGGACCGCTGGGCGGCGGGAATCGCCAGAGCCAAGCGTCCAACCTGGACAGACCCCATTGATTCAAAAGTTCCAGCGGTTACGTCCGCGCCGACCTTCGCGGCAAGATTGAGCATATTTGAACCGGTTGGGACACCGGGATGCGAGGTGAAGATGACGTCCAGAAGAATATTTCCCTCTTCCGAGGCCTGGGCTGGGGTATCGTCTTCCGCCGAGTCGCTCTGTGCAGCGATTTCACGCGCGGTCAGCTCACGATTGAAGTCGGTGACATCCAGTTCGTCAACACTGGGCGCGGGAACCAATTCCTTTGCCAGAGGCGAACCCGGGTCGGCTAGAACTTCTTCGATTGTTCCACTCTGGACGATTCCTCCGTCTTTCAGGAGTGTTACGGAATCACAGATTTCGCGAACGACCGACATTTCATGTGTGATGATGACGATAGTGACGCCAGTTTCGTCGCGCACCTGACGCAGCAGAGACAGAATCGCGCGGGTTGATTCGGGGTCAAGGGCTGAGGTTGGCTCATCACAGAGCAAGACTCGAGGGGTATCTGAAAGTGCACGCGCAATACCGACGCGTTGGCGCTGGCCACCGGAGAATGCGTGCGGATAGCGTTCGAGTGCA
>CALHID010000219.1 GCA_938030835.1 uncultured Actinomyces sp.
CCATTCCGCTTGTGTCATGCGGTTTTTCGCACGCATGTACTCAAGTAAATTCATGAGGGTTCCTTCCCCAACAAACCACTTCCACCTGAAAGAGAATTCAAGCTAGAACTCAGCGAACTGAGCCTACAACTTCAGTCCCACGCTCACAATCCACAGGTACCGTAATTTCACCGTTCAAACCACTACAGTCTGACTAGAATGGGGTCCCTAACTGAAAACCTGCAGGGAACACCATCAAAGGAGATGCTGAGCATTACCTCAGCACTAAGTGCAATTTCTTTAAAATTCTTTCATACTGCGCTATTTTCACCGGATCTTTTACAGAGGATTCGCAGTTCAACAAACCAGACTTCGCTCAACTTAGGTTTCTGGCCTCTATCGATCAACGTTTTCGTCACGCATTGCTCGGGATGACACTGGATCTTGAGCACATTTCCAAGGTCCTCACACTCCAGAAAATGGAGAAATATGAGGGAAACGAATATGCAATCGTTACTTCTTTTCTTGAGACGCTAGATCCCCACTTCTCCCCACGCATCGACCAAGAAATCCAGCGCAGCCTGCAGAGTCCGTATAACAGCTGGATTAACGATCAATATCACGACGTTCTTCCAGTCTGGGCATTCCTAGAACTCATCTCTTTTGGAACACTCAGGAGTTTTGTGTATTTCTGCGCAAGTCAATGGGATGATAAACAGCTCAGAAATCTCCACTACGATCTTAAGCGTGTAAATTCACTGCGAAATGCCGCCGCTCACGGCTCATGCATTATTAACAGCATTGTGAGAAAGCAGAATGAATTCCAGCGGCGACCATCTTCAACTATCAACCGCTTACTCGCAGAAACAGGAATCTCAAAAGCCCGACGTCGGCATTGGATGAAGAACTCCGTATTACAAGAGATCGTAACCGTCATTCTTCTCCACAATTTGCTCATTTGTGAAGGAAATTCTCGTTCCCGCGCAGCCACTGAACTTCAAGCTGTATTTGATGACGTGAGTGCCAACTCCGACTTAATCAACACGAAAGACGCTGCACCTTCGTTTCTTGCCGCATTGAGTTTTCTCAGGGAATTGACAGAGAGAGTCGGCCTGTTAGACTAGCAGACGGATAGCAAACCATAAGGTTTAGGGAGCGGGTCCGCGTTAGCGGATTCGCTCCTATTTTTATCCCTAGCTCAAAGGCCCGGGAACGCTCACAGAGTGCTCCCAGGCCCACGCGTTTAAAGCAACGCGGAAGATTTACTCCCACTCAATGGTTGCCGGCGGCTTAGACGTCACATCCAAAACCACTCGGTTAACCTCAGCAACAGAGGCAGCACTTCTCCTAGCGCCCGATCCACCTCGAAGAACTAGGCTAAGAACGGCAGCACACCACCAACCGCAGGAGGAACCGTGGAAACCATCACTTTGAATAACGGCGTCGAAATTCCCCAGCTAGGCCTTGGAACATTCCTGCTTGAACCTGATGACGCACAAGCCTCCGTCACCTACGCGTTGGATAACGGTTACACCCTGATCGACACGGCAAATGTCTACGTGAATGAGCGCGCGGTTGGACGCGGAATGCGTGCCTCGAACAAGAGCCGTGACGAAATCTTCCTGGAAACAAAACTCTGGCCCTCTTTCTTCGAACGAGAGACCGAAGTTGACGAAACGCTAGAACGACTGGGCGTCGACTACATCGACCTCATGATCTTGCACCAGCCCGCAGGGAACATCATTGCCGGTTACCGTCAGCTCGAGGCCGCTTACAAGGCTGGCAAGCTCCGCGCTATTGGCCTATCCAACTTCGACGTCAACCAGACACAGCGCATCCTCGATGAATGCGAAGTTGCCCCCGCGATCAACCAGGTCGAGTGCCACCCCTACTTCCCGCAGACCGAGCTCAAAGCACTCCTCAAGAAGCACGACATCGCACTTCAAGCCTGGTTCCCCTTGGGCGGGCGCGGAAACGATTCCATCATGGGCGAGGCCTTAATTCAGGCTATTGCTGAGAGGCACGGAAAGTCCCCCGCTCAGGTCATCTTGCGCTGGCACATCCAACAGGGTCACATCGTGATCCCGGGCTCCAAGACGCCCTCCCACATCGCACAGAACATCGAGCTCTTCGACTTCGCGCTAACGGATGAGGAAATGGCGCAGATCGCCACTCTTGACCGCGGCAAGCCCGTGTTCGAACACACCGAAGAGCGGCTC
>CALHID010000220.1 GCA_938030835.1 uncultured Actinomyces sp.
GGTTTCCTCGCCGAGGCCTCGCCGGAATCGATTCCTACTCTGATGCATCGCCTTGCGCTGGGGGAGTACCACGAGGAAAAACGCTCAACTTTGGATATTTCCATCAAGCTCCCCGGTGAAAATCTCATTACCGATTGGGCGCTCAATGATGCGGTTGTGAAGCACACCGATCCTGCGCACCCGGTACACCTCGTATTGGTTGTCGATGGCCAGGATGTTTCAACGTATGGTGCAGATGGGATGATCCTCGCGACACCCACGGGATCGACCGCATACTCTTTCTCTGCCGGAGGTCCAGTCGTGTGGCCCGATACGGAAGCTGTTGTGATTTCTCCAATTGCGGCACACGGGCTTTTTACCCGACCACTCGTTGTCGGTCCCGGCTCCACGATTGAAGTTGTGATTAATGAAGAGCACTGGAGTGCCCCTGAAGTCTGGTGCGATGGCCTTCGTCGAACGATCGCACCTGCCGGCACCTCAGTAGTCGCACGAGTATCGCAAAACCCGGTGCGCTTGGTTCGAATGGAGCACACTCCTTTCGCTGAGCGACTGGTGACGAAGTTCAACTTGCCTGTCCGTGGATGGAGGAACCCGGAAGGAAACGCCAAGTGATCGAGTCTTTAGATATCGAGAACCTGGGAGTTATCGAAAGCTCTCATGTCGATTTCGGTCCACGTTTTACCGTATTGACCGGAGAGACAGGTGCGGGAAAGACCATGGTTCTCACCTCCCTGAACTTGCTCTTAGGGGGACGAGCCGACCCCCAGATCGTTCGTCAGAGCAGCGATGAAAGTGCCTCTGATCGTGGAAGTGTCGACGGGGTTTTTTCGGTTCCGCGCGCTCTTGCTGAAGAACTGGAAGAGATGGGTGCGCAGCTCGATGACGACCTCCTCTATGTTTCGAGGACAATCCCGAGGAATGGGCGATCGCGTGCTGCCCTCGGAGGGCGCGCGATGCCGGCGGCTGCTCTCTCGAGGATCGTCGGTTCCCTTGTCACTATTCATGGTCAATCAGATCAGCTTCGTCTTCGCTCGACGAGTGCTCAACGAGAAGCTCTGGATTCCTACGGTGGAGATAAGCACCAGACACTGATCAATGACTACAGCGCGGCTTGGAAGAAAGCTGTCGATCTTAGCTCGCGTTTGCGTGAGCTAAGGCGCTCTTCAAGTGACCGACAGGAAGAAATTACTGAGCTTTCGAGCGCGCTAGCAGTTTTTGATTCTCTCAAACCCCAAGAAGGCGAAGAGGAAGAGATCCTTTCGAAGATTCAGCGCCTGACCAACACGGAAGATCTCCGCCGTCATGTAGGCGCTGCAGTTGAGTTCCTCGACGGCGATGAGGATACCGATGGCATCCTCGATTTGATTGGTCGCGCTCTTGATTCGCTTCGAATGGGGGCGCGTGTAGACCATGCACTTGCCTCTATCGGACAGCGCTTTAAACAGTCCTCAATGGAACTCGCCAGTGTCCGCGATGATCTTGCACACTACCTCTCAACTGTTGAAGCCGATCCCGAGGCTTTGGCTGCGTTGCACTCCCGACGATCCTCCCTGCGCCAACTCATGGAGGGACGAGCAAGTGATATTCCCTCACTTCTCGAGTGGGAGAAGAAGGCACGTTCACGCCTTGACGCTCTCACTGCACAGCACGACAGTCCAGAGGTTGTCGAAAAGGAACTTGAGAAGGCTCAAGAACAGGTACTTGTGGCTGGTGAAGCGCTGGCCCGTTCGCGCAGGCTATTGGCGGAAGAGCTCAGTTCAAAGGTGACACGCGAACTTCACTCTCTCTCAATGCCTGATGCCTCTTTCAGCGTCGATTGGGAGAAACACATCCCGCAGTCTCATGGTCTTGAAGACCCCGTGATGCTCCTCCAACCACACCCGCAGGCACCGCCGAGGCCCCTAGGAGTGGGTGCTTCAGGAGGCGAACTCTCCCGCGTCATGCTTGCCTTAGAGGTGATTTTGGGGGAGTCCGACAGCGATGTCACCTTCATTTTTGATGAGGTTGACTCGGGAATTGGCGGGAAAACGGCAGTGGAGGTTGGCGCGCGCCTTGCTCGACTTGCTGAGCATCATCAAGTTATTGTCGTGACTCACCTTGCGCAGGTCGCTGCTTATGCCGATCACCATCTCTATATCGAAAAGTCGGATGGCCGGACCTCGATCCGTGTGCTTGAGGGGGAAGAACGCGCCGCTGAGCTTGCGCGCATGATGAGTGGGGATGCGCACTCTGAGGCGGCGCGCCGACATGCTTATGAGCTCCTTGGCCAGGACATGCCACAATCGAAGGCGTGACGGAAGAAAAATCAGGATTTTCAGGTAGCGATGCTACCTCGATTGAGGGACGTGTATGGATCGCCAGAGACCTGCACCAGAAGGTTCCTCAGCTCGACAACGGTGATTTTTTACTGATTGAGGATAACGATCTCACTCAGGCAGACGCGGAGCTTCTTATTGAAAGCGGAGCGCGAGTTGTGATTAATGCACAGCTTTCAGTGACCGGTCGTGTTCGAAGCCGCGGACCCCAGGCACTCCTTGACGCGGGCATTGTGCTAATTGATGATTGCGGACCCGATGTGTGGGCCCTTAAAGACGGCGATACGGTGAGGATCGTTGGTTCTGAAATTCAAAGTAAGGGAAAGCGAATCGCGCAGGGAAACCGATATGATTCGCGCTCTCCGCTGGAGGATGACCTTCCCGATG
>CALHID010000221.1 GCA_938030835.1 uncultured Actinomyces sp.
CGTTGTTGAAGCTCTGAGACGTGGTGTGTGGGATCGTCTTTCGGCTCCCGAACTCGCTGCAATTGTTTCGACGTGTGTTTACCAGTCTCGAGGCGAAGAATCAGCTGCGGTTGAACCCTGGACTGCTGCGTCAAGCGCGTTGGCGCATGCGTGGGAAGAAACCCTTGCCTTGTCACAGGCCGTGATGTCAGTGGAGAAGAGTGTCGGGGTTCCTCAATCCCCAGAGCTCGATCCGGGGCTTGCGCAGGCAGTGATGGCATGGGCAAATGGGGCATCGTTGACGACCGCCATCTGGGGAACGTCCCTCCTCGCGGGTGATTTTGTTCGTTGGATTCGACAGGTGGTAGATCTTCTCGACCAGATTGCCCATGTTGCCTCTGCAGAAACTTCAGCGGTCGCTCGTCAGGCGCGCAGACTGATTCTGAGAGGAGTTGTCTCTTGGGAAGGGGAGTAAAGACAGCGCCTCAGAAAAGGCTAAAGCGTGGGTTTAAAGGTAGCGCTATTGACCTTGTGCTTTGCTTAATTGCCGGTATTGGTCTGTGGGCAGCCTTTCCCGATATTTCACTTCCTCTTGTGATAATCCCGTCCTTTGCATTGCTTCTTTCGCGTGTTGATCGTGTCGGTGCATGGCGGGCTTTCGGCTACATGCTGATTTGCGGGATGACTTTCTGGCTATTGCTTATTCCGTGGACTATTCAGGCGACTGGCGGTAGCAAGCTTCCGTGGATTGCTTTGAGTTTTGTGGAAGCCATCTTTTTCGCAGTGTGGGGCTCACTTGAGAGTGGTCTTATGCGACTTTCGTGGGCGGACTCCGCTGCGGGGCAAGCATTTGTGACTGCTATTTCTTGGGTCGGTATAGAACAACTTCGTTCTCATTTTCCGTGGTCGGGCTTCCCATGGGGAAATTTGGCGTACCCACAGGTTGCGACGCCTCTGGGGCGTCTTGCTCCTTGGGGTGGGGAAGTGCTTGTCAGCGCTGTAGTTGTCGTCTGCGCAGTGCTACTACGACGAAGTTTTGATTTTTCTCGCGAGGATCAACATTGGTATTCGCGACCTTTATGCTTCGCGTCGGCGTGCGCCTTAGTCATTATTCCTATGGCGCTTCCCCTGCATGCCTCTCAAGAAGAAGGATCGATCAAGATTGCTGCAATCCAGGGAAATATTGAGCTTCCTGCCCTAGAGACATACTCTCAGGTTGGGAAGGTCACTGGAAATCATGCGCGATTGACCAGTGAACTTGCTCAAACGGGGGAGAAGGTTGACCTAGTCGTGTGGGGTGAGTCTTCAACTGACCACGACCCCAAATATAACCGGCTGATCGCAGACCTTATATCTTCCTCGGCAAAGGATATTGATGCGCCGATTCTTGTAGGGATTACACGCGTAGATCAGGATCGTCGTTACAACTACATGGGAGTCTGGTACCCGGATTCTGGACTGAGCGAATCCTATTACGGCAAACAGATTCCGGTACCTTTTGGGGAATACATTCCTGCGCGATCACTCGTATCGCGGCTTGCGACCGAGGCAGCCCAAGTAGGAATTGATCTTGAAGCGGTGGATAATTCATCGCGTTTTGATGTTCAGCTAGAGGACGGTCGCACGGTCCCTCTTGCACTTGGAATCTGCTTCGAAGTGGCTTATGAAGATCTCCTTGCCGAAGGCGTGAATTCTGGTGGTCAAATCATTGTGATCCCCTCCAACAACTATCACTTTGGGACCAGTGCGGAGGGCGCACAACAGGCGCAGATTTCACAATTTCGAGCGATCGAATTTGCTCGCTCGACTGTACAAGCATCAACGACTGGAAATTCCGTCCTTGTCAGACCGAATGGAAGCCTTATATCTCAAAGTGGACGGATGCAATCGGCAACGCTCACTGGCGACCTGCCTCTTCGAAGCTCGCTGACATGGGCAGCACATTTTGCGCCGTATTCCGCTAAAATTAGCTGGGTGCTCACTGGAATTCTTCTGGTTGCACTCGCATTTCAAACCATTTCTCGTTCACATAGAAAGCGCCGCTGATGACCGACTCGATGATGTATGAAACCGGCAGGGGAGTGGTGGCGGTTATTCCCACCTATTGCGAGGTTGAGTCTTTGCCTGGTCTTCTCACGCGTATTCATCAGGTGCTCCCAGAGCTCAACATTCTTATTGTTGATGACTCTTCTCCCGATGGAACGGGGGAATGGGTCCAAGAGCGCATGAAAACTGATTCGCGCCTTCATCTTTACACGCGGCCTGCAAAGTCCGGTCTTGCAACTGCATATGTCGAGGGACTCGGACAAGCCCTCGAAATGGGTTTCGATTTCCTCATCCAAATGGATGCAGATGCATCGCACCGTCCAGAAGACCTGCCCAAACTACTTGTACGAATGGCAGGACCTGATCGACCTGATATGGTCATCGGTTCGCGGTGGGTTCCGGGTGGAAAAACGAATGGCTGGGCACCCTGGCGGGTTGCACTGTCGCGTGCAGGCAACGCGTATATCAATTTCTGGTTGGGAACTCGAATTAAAGATGCAACAGCGGGCTTGCGTGTTCACCGGGCCTCTTGGCTGCGTGAGACTGGCATTCTTCAGA
>CALHID010000222.1 GCA_938030835.1 uncultured Actinomyces sp.
CTCGCGCGCAAGCTTACGGACGATAGGCGTCACATAGCCGGTTTGGGAAACCTGTGCGGGAGTAGATGCAGAAGACTGGGCCAGCTGGCCAGTTTCTGCAGTCTGAGCCAAGGATGCGGGAGTCGGGAAGGGATTTACCGGTGCGGCGGGAGCCGGTGCAGGAGCCTGAGGTGCCGGGGAAGCAGGAACAGGTGCTTGCTGAACCGGAGCCGCAGGTGCTGCTGCCGGAGCAGCGGGTGCCACAGGTTCACTGGGGGTAGCCGAGGGAGCCTGAGCAGTAATCACTGCAAGGACAGTGCCAACCTCAACGGTCTCATCTTCCGGTACGCGAATTTCTGCGAGGAAGCCGGAAGCAGGAGCAGGAACTTCGGAGTCCACCTTATCGGTCGAAACCTCAACCAGCGGTTCATCGGTTTCAACTGCGTCGCCAACAGACTTCAGCCAAGTGGTGACGGTGCCTTCTGTTACCGATTCGCCGAGTGCAGGCATGACGACCTCGGTTCCACTTACCGGTGCCGAGGCCGGCGCAGGAGCAGGAGCAGCGGGTGCGGGGTGCGCCTCGGGAGCGGGCGCCGGCGCAGGTGTGCTTTCCTGTGCGGGAGCAGGGGCGTCCTGTGGGGCCTCGGAAGCGTCACCAATGAGCGCCAGCTGAGTGCCGACCTCGACGGTTTCGTCTTCGGGAACAAGAATCTGAAGAAGGACGCCTGCCGCGGGGGAAGGAACTTCAGAGTCGACCTTGTCGGTGGAAACTTCGACCAAGGGCTCATCGAGTGCGACGGTATCGCCCACTGATTTGAGCCAAGTGGTCACGGTGCCTTCGGTCACCGACTCGCCCAGAGCGGGCATGATCACTGCGGTTGCCATGTTCAATCTCCTTGTCGGTGACAGGTTAGTTGTGTGCGTGGAGAGGCTTGCCGGCCAGAGCCATGGCTGCCTCGCCAATAGCTTCATTTTGTGTCGGGTGAGCGTGGATGAGTGCTGCAAGATCCTCTGGGTAGGCTTCCCAGTTGACCATGAGCTCTCCTTCACCAACCTGCTCGCCAATGCGCGTGCCAATTCCGTGGAATCCGACGATGGGTCCATCTTCCACGGAAACGAGCTTAATGAAGCCCGTTGCTCCAAGGATATTCGACTTTCCGTTGCCCGCAAGGTTGTATTCGACCGTGCGCACCTTGTCACCGTACTTTTCGCGTGCCTGCTTCTCAGTCAGACCAACAGAGGCGATTTCGGGTTCGCAGAAGGTTACGCGTGGAATTCCTGACTCGTCCATCATCGTGGGGGAGAGACCGGCGATTTCTTCCGCCACGAAGATGCCCTGCAGGAAGCCGCGGTGTGCAAGTTGAAGTCCGGGAACGATGTCTCCGACTGCGTAGATGTTGCCCACACCGGTGTGCAGTCGCTCATTGGTGAGAACGAAGCCGCGCTCCATCTTGATACCGGCTTCTTCGTAGCCCAAGCCTTCGGTGACGGGACCGCGTCCAACTGCAACCAAGAGAATATCGGCATCGAAGGTCTTACCATCTTCTGTTGCAACGTGAACGCCGGAGTCATCCTGTGTCGCGCTGGCGAAGCGGGTATTGGTGTGGAAAGCAATGCCGCGCTTACGGAACGAACGCTCGAGGTGCTTGGAAACGGCCTCGTCTTCGTTATTTGCAAGGTGGGGGAGCGCCTCGATGATTGTGACTTCCGCGCCGAAGGAACGCCAGACGGAAGCAAACTCAAGGCCAATGACGCCGCCGCCCAATACGACGGCCTTCTGTGGTACCCATTCCATTTGAAGGGCCTGATCAGAGGTGATGATGCGGCCCGAAATATCCAGGCCGGGGATTGAGCGAGAATAAGAACCTGTCGCAAGAATGATGTTGCGGCCAACGATGCGCTGTCCGCCTACCTCGATGGTGTCAGGAGAGGCCAAGCGACCCCATCCCTGGATGACGTCTACGCCGCGAGACGAAAGCAGGCCCTGAACGCCTCGGTACAACTTATTAATAATGGAATCGCGATACTGACCAACCTTTGCCATATCGATTCCCTGGAAGCTCGCCTGGATTCCGAAAGCGTCGGATTCACGGACGGTGTCAGCAGTCTCTGCTGCGTGCAGGTAAGCCTTGGTCGGGATGCAGCCACGGTGGAGGCAGGTTCCACCAACCTTGTCACCTTCGATAAGGGCTACTTTCAATCCCAGCTGGGAGGCGCGTAAAGCCGCGGCATAGCCACCTGAACCCGCACCCAGAATGACGAGGTCGTATACAGACTCGCTCACGTGTTCCACTCCTTGATAATGAAGAGAACGGACCTTCAATGTCCGACTTAGGTCCTATTCTTCCACTAGTCACTACTTTTGTCCGTCACAAAATCGTCTACTTGGCGGTTAGACAGCACACATGTTTTCACGCAAAAAGTCGTGGGGAGCGGCGCGGAGCAACTAGTATGGCAGTGGATTAAGGAGGAAAGGTGAGCGAAGCAGTTCACGAGCAATCTCAGGATAATCGCCCACCCGCACGCGGATCGGGACGACTGATTATTGCCCTGTACTGGATTTTTAGCGTCACTGTCACTCTTCGAGCTCTTGATTCCTATTATCTGCGGGAGATACCGCTGTGGGCGCGCATTGTTGCGGTGCTTATTGGAGCAATTTACATAGTTGCTGCTATTAGCCTGACGCACAATGGAAGGCGTATGCGCATCCTTGGGTGGTGCATGATTGCTCTGTGCCTTATTGGACCTCTTGCATGTGGCGTAGCTGGAACTTCCTTGTCCTCAATGAGTCTGATGCCGAATGCCTGGAATGCTTTCGGTGCTGACTTCGCCTATCTCCCGCTGGGCGTTGCCGCTATCGGTGCCATATGGATGTGGCTCTCTAATCCGCGAAGGATCGTCGAAATTGCTGAGCAGGTAGAGCGACCCGGTAAGGGGATTCTCCCCTCGAAAAAATTAGAGGCCCTAGAAGAAACGGAAGGGAAGGAAGGGGCCCGCGGCTAGATTCCGTTCGGGAAACCCAGCTGACGCCAAGCCTCGTAAAGTGCAATCGATGCGGAATTTGCGAGATTGAGTGAACGCACTCCCGGGAGCATCTGAATGCGCACGCATTGAGTGATACGTGGGTGAGTCATTGCCCATTCGGGAAGGCCGACCGATTCGCGGCCGAATAGCAGGCCATCTCCATCGGCATAGTGAACCTCGCTGTAATGATCTGAAGCATGTCCAGTAAATGCCCAGATGTGTCCGGGAACTTCGGCTAAGGCATCTTCAAAATTGGAATGGACCTTGACGTGTGCCAGATCGTGGTAGTCCAATCCTGCGCGCTTGAGCTTGGTGTCGGACATATCGAATCCCAGTGGTTCAACTAAGTGAAGAAAAGCTCCGGTACACGCAGCGAGGCGAATTGCGGCGCCGCTATTTCCTGGGATTTCAGGTTCAAGAAAAATGATGTGAAGCATGTCAGTTCGATGGTGTTTGGTACGTTGCGGTCAAGGTTGCGCGGGCGATGGTGTGTTCTAGGGCCTCGAATGAATACATCGCCAATGAGGTGTCGTCATCGCAGCCTAAGGTTGGAATATCTAGGGCGTGAACGGAAAAGATGTAGCGGTGGGGACGGTCACCTGCTGGCGGCGCTGCGCCAAAGTATGAATGATCGCCGTGATCCCCTCGAAGGTGGAAAGCGCTTCCATCAAGTTCAAGATCGGAACTGCCAGCTCCGCGCGCAAGAGATGTGCATGAGACGGGGATGTCGATCACCATCCAGTGCCAAAAGCCCGATGGTGTGGGGGCATCTGGATCAAAGCAGGAAACAAAGAAGCTTTCCGTCTGATCAG
>CALHID010000223.1 GCA_938030835.1 uncultured Actinomyces sp.
AACCCCTGACCTCTTCCATGCCATGGAAGCGCGCTACCAACTGCGCCATAGCCCCGTAGGTTCCGGCGATCTCTCGCTCGGACCTGTTAAGAATAGCGGACGATACCCGCCAAGGCAAAATTAAGAAGCTGTGCGAGGAAACACATCTGCGCTCCTCTATGCCCCAAAGACCTCCGGGCGAGCCCCGACATTGTGTGAAGCCAAACGCCAACGGGCGGCACCCGAGGCACCAGAACCGCCACCACCGGCTAGGACAAGTTCTGACCAGTGAACATTGTCAACGCCACGAATACAATCAAAGTGACGCGGATCCAAGCCAATCGTCGACATCACGCCGCGAGCGATCGCAGCGCCATGCGAAACGGCCACCAAAGTACCCCCTTCGGGAACCTCTGCGGCATGCTCAAGCACGGCCTCGCGAACGCGATCACCCACTACTCCTCCGGGTTCAACACCAGCTCCAGCGCTTTCGCCCGTCTGACGCCACTCAAGCAGCCACTCGGGGTATTGCTCAGCAATTTGGTCGAAATCTAGGCCTTCAAAAACGCCGTAGGAACGCTCAAGAAGGCGCTTATCGACCGCAATCTCCCCCACTTCAACACCTAGGGTCTTCAGCTCCTCAGCCAATGCTTGAGCGGTATTAAAGGCGCGCTCCAAAGGTGAGGAGACAAGGCGAACAGCCGTTGCTGAAACATAATCGGCGTTCAGGCCACCAATTCGGCCTCCGCCAGCTAGCCGGCGAGCCAGAACCTTACCACCCTCGACGGCTTGCTCACGGCCAACCGAGTTCAAAGGAATATCAATAATCCCCTGGAAACGATGCTGGACGTTGTAGTCGGTCTGTCCATGACGAAGAAAAACAATCCGCCGCGCGCCAGCGATCTGGGAATACCCAGCCACGGCCTCGGCAGAAACAGAAGAAGTATCGATGCTCATTCGCCCATCTCCTCAATAACCTGCGAAGGAGTCATGACGCGACGCACACCTGCACCGGGCGCCACATCAGGAAGTTCAAGGCGAGTAATTTTCTGATCTGACCACAAACGCTCAAGAGCGTAAAACTCACGGTCTTCCTCGCTCATCACGTGAATAACAACATCGCCGTAATCGGCCAGAACCCAGGTACCTTCACTGCGGCCCTCGATGCGCTGAGGAACGATGTGGTAATCGCGCCCGATCTCATCCATGATTTCCTCAGCGATTGCGCGCACCTGACGCGACGAAGGGGCAGAAACGAGAAGGAAAGACTCCGCGATCCCCAGACGCTGCGAAACGTCAATCAACACTGGATCTTGCGCGAGTTTATTGGCCGCACCACGCAGGGCACTGCTAATCAGGTCTTTGCTTTGAACGTCCACATTTTTCCTTTCGCCGTTTTCAGTCTGCCATTTTCCGGGCCTTGCGGCTACCGAAGGACACGATGGTCCAGCAACTGAACCACTGCATGAGGGCTACTGATACAGCCTGTATTTGTTGATGTATTGGACAACCCCATCGGGCACCAAATACCACACTGGCTTTCCGCGTTCGACACGCTTGCGGCAATCGGTTGAAGAAATTGCCATTGCGGGCACCTCCAGTAGGGATACCGACGAAGCCGGAAGTTTCTTCGCGTCAAGCACGTGTCCCGGACGCGTCACCCCAATGAAGTGCGCAATTTCGAAGAGAAGATCAGCGTCTTTCCACTGGACGATCTGTGTCAGTGCATCCGCACCGGTGATGAAGTAGAAGTCCGCATCCGGATAGATTTTCCGCAGATCGTGAAGAG
>CALHID010000224.1 GCA_938030835.1 uncultured Actinomyces sp.
GAGTTCGCGCGCATCGCCAATATTCTGGTTCGTGATGAGGACTACGAAGTCGATGAGAAGAAGAAGACTATCGGTGTCCTTGAGCCCGGTATCGACAAGGTCGAGGATCAGCTGGGTGTCGAGAACCTCTATGAAGCAGCTAATACTCCGCTGATTGGCTTCCTCAATAACGCTATTCGCGCAAAGGAACTCTTCCACCGCGATCGCGATTACATCGTTGACGGGGGAGAGGTCCTGATCGTTGACGAGCACACTGGCCGTGTGCTTCCTGGGCGCCGCTACAACGATGGTATGCACCAAGCGATCGAAGCGAAGGAAGGCGTGAAGATCCAGGCTGAGAATCAGACCCTGGCAACGATTACTCTTCAGAACTACTTCCGTCTGTACCCCGAGGGCTCGCGTTCGGGTATGACCGGTACTGCAGAGACCGAAGCTGCAGAATTCGCTTCGACCTACAAGATCGGCGTTATTCCGATTCCGACGAACCGCCCGATGATTCGTAAGGATCAGGGCGACCTGGTCTATCCGACCGAGGCCGGTAAGTTCCGTGCGATCATTGATGATATCGAAGAACGACACGCGGCTGGACAGCCAGTTTTGGTTGGTACCGCATCGGTTCAAAAGTCTGAGCTTCTGTCGCGGATGCTCAAAGAACGTAAGATTCCGCACCAGGTCCTGAACGCCAAGCAGCACGCGCGTGAAGCGCAGATCGTCGCAATGGCTGGCCGTAAGGGCGCAGTGACCGTTGCGACGAACATGGCTGGTCGTGGTACCGACATCATGCTCGGTGGAAACTCCGAGTTCCTTGCTCAAGCAAACCTTGCCGCTCGTGGGCTGGACCCGAAGGCTGACGCAGAAGAATACCGTCGCGCGTGGCCGGAAGCCCTTGCCGAGGCCGAGGCCGCAGTTGAGGCCGAGCGCGAAGAAGTTCGCGAGCTGGGCGGTTTGTATGTGCTGGGTTCGGAGCGCCACGAGTCCCGCCGTATCGACAATCAGCTTCGAGGCCGTAGCGGTCGTCAGGGTGATCCCGGTGAGTCTCGTTTCTACCTGTCGATGGAAGATGACCTCATGCGTCTCTTCTCCTCAGGCCTTGCACAGCGCATCATGGCCTCGGGTGCTTACCCCGAGGATCAGCCGCTCGAAAATCGTATTGTTACCCGTTCGATTGCCTCCGCACAGCACCAGGTTGAGGCTCGTAACTTCGAGATTCGAAAGAACGTCTTGAAGTATGACGATGTGATGACTGACCAGCGTGAGCTGATCTATGAGCAGCGCCGTCGCGTCCTGCAAGGCGAGGATTTGGGCCCTCAGATGAAGGGCTTCATGGAGTCCTTGGTGTCTGGGATCATCGCTGAAAAGACCAACGGTCTGTCGCCTCGTGAATGGAACCTCAAGGAACTGTGGGATACCCTGCGCGGTTACTACCCGCCCTCGGTTACTCCCGAGGAAGTCGAGGAGCAGTATGGCGGGCAGGGCTCACTGACCCGCGATGACTTGATGCGCGAGGTCTTGGGCGACATTGAAACCCAGTACCAAGAGGCTGAAGAGCAGCTCAACCACAATCCGCTGGCTATCCAGCAGCTCGGTGATGAACCGATGCGTACGCTGGAACGACGAGTGGTGATTGCAACTGTTGATCGCCTGTGGCGTGAACACCTCTACGAGATGGATTACCTGAAGGAGGGTATCGGTCTTCGTGCTATGGGTCAGCGTGATCCTCTTGTCGAATACAAGGACGAGGGCGCGCGGATGTTTAACACGATGATGGATCGCATTCGCGAGGAAAGCGTTCAGCAGATCTTCTCCTACGCGCGTCAATTCCAACTCGCATATGAGCAGGCTCGTGAGCGCGCGGCGGTCGAAGAGCAGGCAGAGGGTGTATCCGAGACTGAACTCAGTGAGGATGCACGCCGTAAAGCTGCTGAGACCGAAGAGCGGGCTATCGAGCGTTCCGCATCCGTTATGGGCGATGTGGGGCAGGAAAAGACTTCTGCGCGTCTGAGCTATTCTTCGCCAGATCAAGACGGTGAGACGACCTCGACAACAGAGGGAAGCAATCGTGCTCAGCGTCGCGCGGCAAAGAAGCGGAAGAAGCGCTGATCGACCGCTGTGAGATTGTCTGTGGCGGCATGCACCATGCGGTGCATGCCGCCATTGCTTTATCTGCGCTCTTCCTACAGGACGTCCAATGCGGTGACGATCCATCTGTTTTTGAAAGTCTGCAGACGCATGGAAATGACGTGTCTGCCTTCTCCTTGCGCAATGATCACACAGGATTCGATGACCGTTGCAGAAGTTTGACTGATATGCCATTGAATGGGATGGCAGGGCTCGCGTCGAAAGCTTCGTGGATCCCTGTCGATGATGGTGACAAGTCGTTGGTAGAGAGGCGGAACCAACCACCTCCGGAGTTGTTCGTAAGGGCGAAGGTGGAGAAGGACCTCCATAATGCCTCGAGCTAGTCCGATCGACCACTGGCATAGGTTAGTAATTTCTTGTTCTTGTGGGATCAAAGGATTATCTGCATTGAGATATGAACTCAGCGTTGTTGGGCTATTGACGGGAGTGTCTCGTGTGAGGTCCCAGCTGATTCGGAAAGCGTGGTCTGCTGGTGGGGTCAGTACTCTCGACTGTCGTGGCATTGTCAAGACTCCTTGGGCGGCTGTATTCATGGGGGAGGCGCCTCGTCTTTGGGGCGGATACTGTGGAGTCTTGAGGAATTAAGTTGAGCTGTCAATCCAACTATAAAATGCTTGTGTATGCGAAATGCCTGCTAACGAAAGCGCTATCGCTCATGGGCAACGCCTGGTTTTGTCAATTTTTATACGAAAGTGTGGTCGCTCGAGTAGACGTATGCGTCAGCATCAACAAAATAAGTATCTTCTCAATCTCAGCAAAAATTGAGAAAACGTGCAGTCGCCGATGGGAAAACATCCAGATTTAGGATTGTGGATAAGCTTCTTTTCGCCGTGAAAAGATCTAGGATTATGCGTCCTTCGCATGAAAAAGTGGGCAGAGGAATCTCTGCCCACATCTAACATCTCCTAGGGTTATGCGGTATGGCTTAAGCGTGCACGTGAATGCTCGTATTGGGTTTGGATAAATTCTTCGAGGACGGATTCTTCAACACGCCACATGCGCTTTCCTCCCAATTGAATGGCCGGTAGCTCGCCGGAATTCACCAGTGAGCGCGCAGCGGAAAGCGTAATGTTAAGTGTCTCGGCGACCTCGGCGAGAGTGAGGAATCGTTGATTCATGCTTTCAATCATGCCATTTTTTTCGGGATTTTTGGAGTCTATATAGCGATTACTTTTGAGCTATTTGTGCAGATGAAAGCCTATTGATTCCGCTTCGGTGGAATCGGGGGTGATCGATTAAGTTCGGACAATGTCACACATGTCAATTCAATTAGTGCCACTTCGTTTCGTTTAATGTCATTTCATTCTTGTTGGACATGTCTTTAGATGGATACGGGTGGCTTAAGACAGCGCGCACTTTCGTGCATAAACTGGTGCTATGCGAATCTATTACCCCGTTCTTGCTCGCGAATTGGAAGAGGGGAACTTGGCGCCCCGGCCCGCCTACTGCGTTGACCCTTCCTCTTCGCTGCGCGGTGAAGATTTAGAACTTGTCGAAGACGATGCACGCGACTTAGCTGCCCTCGATTCTTTAGCACTACTACGCGATGAAGAGGGCGCGCTCAGTCGTTGCATTATTGCTGCGGATATCGAGGGCATTTCCGTTGCGCCCTACGATGGCGAGGTTGCTCAGACACAGCCCTGCGCTCCAGTCGAAAGCCATATTGCCGCCTACTTTATCGATCATCCCGATGCTTCAGAGAAGGTTCGTGCAGTCCTTGACGCACAGACTCAAGATGAGGCTGACGAGGCTGTTGCACAGCTGTGGGATGAAAGTATGGAATGGTACGCCCCGGAAGAACGCGAGGACGTGATCCGTATTCTTCGTCAGATGCGCTAATGGCTAGGCGCCTCTGATGCTCAGGGTTGAGCCTCGGCCTTCTTTCCATGTGACCTGAATTTGGTCTGCGATTTGCCGTGCCATCTCATCGACGTGGCTGATAACGCCAATGCATCGATCGCTTTGGCGCAAAGCCAGGAGCTGTGCCATCACGATGTCGAGGGTGTCGAGATCCAAGGAACCGAAGCCTTCGTCGATGAACATGCTTGAAAGCATGATGCCGCCGCTTTCCGCCATGACCACGTCTGCAAGGCCAAGTGCCAATGCCAGGGAGACATAGAAGGTTTCTCCACCTGAGAGAGTCGAAGGGGTACGAGTATCTTCAGCCTCATGATCGAAGATCACCAGGCCTAGGCCGTTTTTGCGCGATCGTGTGGGGTCTGTGACGCTGCGTTGAAGTTCATAGCGTCCGTGTGAAATCTCTGCAAGGCGTGGATTCGCAGCGGAGATCAACTCTTCAAAACGAGACATGAGGATCCAGGAACTTAGAGGTACTCGATGCACACTGGCTTGGCCATTTCCGCTTGCAAGCTGGGCAAGTCGAAGGCGGGGATATCCTTCTTTGAGTGCCTTACCGAGTTCGGCCAGTGCCGAGTGAAGCTGCGTTTCTGAGCGGTGAATACTTTTTGCGAGTGCTTGGATGTTCGCCAGGTTGGAACTGGCGCGGAGTTCCTCTTCTCGTGCCGCTTCTCGTGTCTTTTCGCATGCATCAAGATCAGGCACCTCTGCTGTCTCTAAGCCAGAAAAACGTTCCGAATCCAAACGTGCCTGAACCGTATGAAGTTCCTGGTGATAGTGACGAATCTGCTGGCTGAGGCCCTCCAGCTGAGGAAGGTCTTTGAGCTCTTCGCGAATCTGATTGAGGTCTATATCCCCATCTTTATATCCGGACTCTGAGAACGCGGTATTGAGGTATTCCTGATTGCTCTGGAAAAGCTGCGCAGCCTGATCGAAGGAATTGAGAGCTTGAGAAAAAGCATCTTGATGATCTTGCTTGCGCTCAAGGGCTTCCTTCCACTCTTCAAGCGAGGTGTAGTCCCCCAAAGCTTGGGCGAGGGATGCTTCGTATGCGCTGACTTGAGCTTTGACTTCCTGGATTCGTGAATTAATGTTTGTGAGTTTTTCTTGCGTCGATGCGCGTGCACTCAGGATTTCTTTTTCGCTCTCTGAGGAAGCTTCAAATTCTGCGCTCAGCGACTGATAGTTTTCTGCCAGAGAGCTCAACTGGTCAATGCTTTGCCTGAGGGCATCGCGTTGAATGCGTAGGGATTCGCTATCTGATCCAGCCTGACCATTGAGCGCGGCAATTTGTGCCACGCATTGCGAGCGCTGGGTACTGAGCTCATGAAGATGCTGATCGGCTTCTTGACGAAGTGCCTCAAGTTCATCAAGTTTCTGGCGACTCATTGTATTGTCGCTATCTGATTGTGCGGGGGCAGGATGCAAGGTTGAGCCGCAGACGGGACACGGGGTGTCCTCTTCGAGTTCGGCAGCCAGCGAGGCAGCAGTTTCTTGGAGCCATGTCTCGCGTGCGAGAAGAGCAGCGATGCCCCTTTCTCGGGCAGTTCGATGTGCTTTTTGGATTTCCTCAGCGAGGCCGATGAGTTGAGCACGCAGGATATCGGCTCTTTCGGCCGCATCGACGCGTTGGTTCAGTGCGTCGAGCTGAGCTGATGAGGATGCAAGGTCAGAACGCGCCTCTTGGCTGGCCTCAATTTTCTGCGTGAGTTCTGCGCGGGTTTTAAGCAGTGCATCTGAACGCTGTTTCAGCTCTTCGATCAGTTGATGTGCTTGGATTTCTTGGGCGGTCAAGCGCTCATATTCCGCGCGCGCATCGACTAATTGCTGCTGCACGTGACTTGCGCTGCTTACCTTTTCATACTCAGCAAGAAGTTCACTGTTTCCCGCGGATAATTCGGTGTGGGCCTGAGTTGTATCGAAGAGTGCGCCATCCATCCGCTTAGGGAGCGAGATGAACTTTTCTAAAGAGGACGAGGCCTGCGTAAGTTTTGACCTTGCAGAGTCAAATTGCTGCAGTGGCGCTTTGAGAGGCTCGAGGTTTCGCAGGTGCGCTTCCTTGACGATGAGGGACTTAATCTGACTTTCTTGTGAAAGGAGTGCGGCCTGCTGGGCGGTTAGCAGCTTGTATTCATTGAAGCGTTGATGAAGGTCTTGAGCTGCGTTCAACTCTGCGTTTCGTTGGTCAAGAAGGACCTGAGCACTGTCAAGAGTGCGCTGGGCATCATCGCACTGTTTCTTCAGTAAATCATTTAGTTGCCCACTGAGCGTCAGCAGATCTGCGTTTAACTCTTCGTATTCACCGGTACTTTCAAGTTTTTCGCTAAGCTTCGTGAGGTCCTCGGACAGAGGCTCGGCCAGGGGAGAGTCTGTGATCTGACTCTGTAGCGTTCCCAGAGCACTCAAAAAATCGCGGCGTGTCCGCGTGATGGACTCATCTGCTGACTTTGCTTCTTCGACAAAAGCATTTTGCAGATCTTGAAAATACTGAGTGCCGAAAATATCTCGGAGAATTTTCTCTCTATCCGAGGATTTTGCGCTGAGAAAGCGCGCAAATTGTCCCTGTGGAAGAACAACAGTTTGCAGGAATTGTTCCTTTGTCAATCCGATGAACGAAGTAATCATCGATTGCGCTTCGGGGATGGAACGGCTCAGAGCTTCGAGTGTTGAAAAACCAGAGGGATCCGAAGGGTTGGGAGTCACCTTCTCGAAAGTGACTGTTGCATTGACCGGGGTCGCACGTCCCTCTTTGACATACTGCGGGGTTCGGCGAACTCGGTAAATCCCTGCAGAGACTTCAAAAACCACTTCCACATAAGAGGGGTCATTGGGCGCGCAATACAGCGAACGTAGTCGGTTTTTCGCCCCGTCGTTCCCGCTTGCGACATCTCCATAGAGTCCGAAGACGATGGCATCGATCAGTGTTGATTTTCCAGAACCGGTTGCTCCACGTAAAAGGAAGAGACCCGCGTCTGTGAAACGCTGGAAGTCAATGAATTGACGTGACGCAAATGGTCCAATCCCACTGATTTCCAAAGTGAGTAGCTTCATTGGAGGTCTTCTTTCACCTTACTCACAACCTGATCGATGACGCTGTTTTCTTCTGTTGACACCGGCTGCCCACCCTGTTGAGAGAAAAAGTCTGCAAGGGTTGAACGAATATCCATCGTTGCGAGGTCACGTTGAGGCGCGGCCAGGAGGGGTGTATGTGCTGGCGCGTGGATGATCGAGAGCGCGTGTGGATATGCAGCGCGAAGGCGGGAGACCATTGACTGAGGTCGCGCATCATCAGTAACGGTCAGAGACACATAGGATTCCCGATCGATCTCTACTGCTTTCTCAAGAAGAGAATCCATTGAGCCTGTTAGGACAACAAGGGGATGCGCGGATGGGATATCAACCGTTGAGAGCGTGAGAGGCATTGAGATACCAGAAATCTCAACCCTTTGAGCATGTGGAGTGAGCTTTTCATCTTCCGGATGCGTATCAATGATGACAGCGCTTTTATCCCCGGGAGCTTCTGAAAAAGAATAGGCGATGGGCGAACCAGAATAGCGAATAGGAACCTGAGAAGAGGGGATTACTTGAGGTCGATGCAAATGTCCCAAGGCAACGTAACTCAGTCCAGGAGTTGGTGCTTGGGGATCACCGCCGAAGTTCTCGAAGGTTTCGGCTGATACGGAAGGAACCCCACCAACTTCAATATTGCGTTCCGAATCCGAAGGCGCGGCGCCGACAATGAAGGCGTGGGCCATCACCACAGCTGGGCGCAAATCCCCTTCACTGCGTCGTTGCTTGAGATCAGCACCGATACGTCGCATTGCTGCATCCATTACCGCTTGATGACTGCGTTCAAGCGGCTGTTCATTGGGGGATAACACCGAGCGGACCAAATCTGGTTCAAGGTAGGGGATCGGGTAGACCAAAACTCCTGGATCACTACCGGTACCGAGGTATTCACGGGCGGTGCCAATGTCTTCAACACGTGTACACACCTGGATATTTCCGCGAAGGAAGTGCGAATACATTCCCAGGCGAGCCGCGGAATCATGATTTCCCGACGTGAGTAGTACATGAGTGATGGAGCTGAGTTCTTCAAGAAGGCTCATCACTTCATTGATCTGACCGACGGGAGGAATTGCTCGGTCATAGACATCGCCAGAGATCAAAACCAATTGGATATTCTGCGTCTTCACGGTGTCGATCAGCCAGCGACCAAAAAGAGCGCGTGCATCGCCTAAATCTTGACCGTGGAGACTGCGGCCAAAATGCCAATCGGAAGTGTGAAGAATTCGCATGTGCCTAGTATGAACTGCCCCACCAGCATTTTGAGTCACTTTGGAGCAGCACCAGAAAAATCCACCTCGAAATTAGCGCGCAGCCTTCGAAACGCGCATTGCTCCTGCAACCGCGTCCAAAAGACGACGGACGGAAGCAACCCGCGAAGTACGCCTCTGGCGCTCTGCCTCGGCCTCGGAAGGGGAGGAAGGAAGGCTGAAAGGCTCACGCCCCTGTGCCCACGCATCCAGTGCACACGAGGGGGCATCCTCGAGGTGCGTGCACAGCGGGAGGCACCACTGCGCGGCCTCGGCAACATCGGGGAAAACGCCAAGCACATCGTCGGTATCGACATGCCCAAGTCCAAAGGAACGCACACCGGGGGTATCAACGATCCAGCCACCACCAAGCAGCTCGAAGGCTCGCGAAGAAGTCGATGTGTGTCGACCTCGTCCAGTCACCTGATTGACCATTCCCACGCTGCGCTGGGCCTGAGGAATGAGTGCGTTAATGAGGGTTGATTTTCCAACTCCGGAGTGGCCGACCAAAACGGAAAAATGCCCGGCTAGGATCTCTCTTAATTCATCAAGCCCCTGATCGCCAGCTGCAACCGAGGTCACCACTGTTGTCAGATCAAAATCCGCATACGCGCGAAGAAATTCTTCGGCTGGAGCAAGATCAGCTTTCGTGAGGCAAAGAACGGCACGCATCCCCGCCTCGTGAGCGGCAACCAAACAGCGGTCAATCATTCCCATTCGAGGAGGAGGATCAGCCAAAGCCGTTACGATCACCATAATTTGTGCGTTCGCAACGATAATTTTTTCGCCCTTTTGATCGGGAGCATCCTCAAGAGAGCGGCGCAGAACGCTGCTTCTTTCCTCTACAGCAACGATTCGGGCCAAGGTGTCAACGCGGCCGCTGAGATCGCCGGTCAAACGGACACAATCACCAACGACAACGCTTCCCTTTTTCAGCTCGCGGGCAAGAACAGAGCGCAGGTCGATATCCTCATAGCGAACCAGGTAGCGGCCACGGTCAATACCGATCACCTGACCGATTGGCTTGCCTCCCCAATCAGGGCGAACTTTTGTGCGCGGCCGCGAGCGCTTCCCGGGGCGAACCTTCACGCGCGGGTCATCGGTACCGATATCGCGTCTAGACATTTGCGCCTCGATTCTCCATCATGCTCTGCCACATAGATTCAAAATTCGGGAGAGTCTTTGAAGTGCACGCGATGTCATCAACGCTCACTCCATCGATCACCAATCCGACGATTGCGGCGAAAGTTGCCATCCTGTGGTCGGCGAAGGAACGCAGTTTGGCGCCATGAAGAGGGCGTGGCCTAATTGTGAGGCCATCGTCAAAAACTTCGACGCAGCCTCCCAGAGATCGAATGGAGTCCGCGATGGCTTCCAAACGATCAGTTTCATGCCCGCGAAGATGAGCGATTCCGCTGAGGGTAGATGGAGTTTGTGCAAAGAGCAGGAGCGCAGCAAGGGTTGGAACCATCTCGCCCATTGCGGACATATCGCAGGTGATCCCCTGGAAACT
>CALHID010000225.1 GCA_938030835.1 uncultured Actinomyces sp.
CATCAGGTGAACAAGCGCGTCATCCTTATCCGAGGCCAGGAGCTGGTCCCAACCGCGACCCCAGATGACCTTGATAACGTTCCAACCCGCACCCTTGAAGAAGGCTTCGAGTTCCTGGATGATCTTGCCATTGCCGCGAACCGGGCCATCAAGGCGCTGCAGGTTACAGTTCACAACGAAAGTCAGGTTGTCGAGTCCCTGCTGCGCGGCAAGCTGAAGCATGCCACGAGATTCGGGCTCGTCCATTTCGCCATCGCCCAAGAAGGCCCATGTGCGCTGCAGTGAGGTGTCTTTAATGCCGCGCAGGTGCAGGTACTTATCAAACCAAGCCTGGTAGATCGCCTCTGCTGGCCCGAGGCCAAGCGAGACGGTCGGGAATTCCCAGAAGTTGGGGAGCTGACGGGGGTGCGGGTAAGAGGGGAGCCCGTGAGGAGTGGAAACCTGCTGGCGGAATCCGTCCATCTCTTCTTCAGAGAGACGCCCTTCAATGAAAGCGCGCGCGTAAGGTCCGGGAGAGGCATGGCCTTGGAAGAAGACGTGGTCGCCGCCGCCCGGGTGATCCTTACCGCGGAAGAAGTGGTTGAGGCCTACCTCGTAAAGCGTTGAAACCGAGGCGTAGGAGGAGATGTGTCCACCGACCTTGATGCCCGGGCGCTGAGCCCTGGTTACCTGGACCGCTGCGTTCCAGCGGATCCAGCGGCGGTACTGGCGTTCCATGGCCTCGTCACCAGGGAAGTAAGGTTCTTGATCGACAGGAATCGTGTTGACGTAGGGGGTCGTGTATTCCTGAGGAAGTTGGATTCCCTTGCGGCGTGCCTCATCGAGCATGTGCAGCAAGATGTAGCGTGCACGTGGGCCGCCCTTTTCTTCGATCAGGCCACTCAGTGACTCGACCCATTCTGAGGTTTCTGCGGGGTCATTGTCGGGTACCTGGCTGAGTAACCCGTTGACGACGGGGTGGTTCTCGCTCACTGGATCTCGAACTCCTCTGATTAACTTAGCGGAAGCGCCTGGTGGGGCACGCCCTCGTGCTTACAGGTCTATTTTGGTACCTGCGAGTGGAAAATGCGAGTGAAAATGGGACTTCAGGCCCATGATTCACGCCTCATTTGTCAAGGCCAAAGATGGTGCTTTGCTGAGAAAATCACAGGAATCGAGAGAAACAAAAAATAATTGCGCTGCGTGCATTACGATTGAAGCCGTGAAAAGCGATGTAACACTGTCTGTGTCGTGGCTCGAAGGGGAACTCCGGTGAGCGTCAAGCTAGGGTTCACGAAGGGCCAGATTATTCAAGAGTTCTACGTTGACGATGATGCGGATCAAGCGCTGCGCCAACTTGCTGAAGAAGAGAGCGGTAATCAGCTTGTCGATCCCGACTACGAAGACGTCGTCGATGGAGCGATCGTATGGTGGCGTGCAGATGACGCCGAAGAGGAAGATCTGGCGGACCTGTTGGTCGATGCCATGTCAAACCTTGATGATGGCGGCCTGATCTGGGTTTTGATTCCCAAGCCCGGACGTCCCGGAACTGTCCCGGTTTCTGATGTTGAAGAGGCCGCTCATACTGCCGGACTCCATGCAACTTCGGCAAGTGCGCTGGCTCCTGAATGGGCCGGAATCCGTCTAACCGCACGTTCGAGAAAGCACTGAGTTTTCGCGCAATTTAGTCTTGCGTGACGGTGCTGCGCTGGCTGTTTTGCGGCGTGCGCAATGCATCTCACAGCGTCTGATTCCAAGTAATTGCTGCTTGTACTCTATGCTGTACTGGTGCGTTCATTACAGAACGTGCTTTGGGCCTTTAGCTCAGTTGGCTAGAGCATCTGGTTTACACCCAGAAGGTCATCGGT
>CALHID010000226.1 GCA_938030835.1 uncultured Actinomyces sp.
TAGGCATAGCCGGCTTCGAGAAGCTTTGCGGCGACATCGCGGTAGATGTCCATGCGCTCGCTCTGGCGGTACGGCGGGTGCGGTCCTCCCTTGCCGACACCTTCATCCCAATCCAGGCCCAGCCAACGCAGCGAATCAAGAATCTGATCGAAAGATTCCTGGGAATCGCGAGCAGCATCGGTGTCTTCAATACGGAAGACGAAGGTGCCTCCGGTATGGCGCGCGTATGCCCAGTTAAAGAGGCAGGTACGGACCATTCCCACGTGAGGAGTTCCAGTTGGCGAAGGGCAGAATCGGACGCGAACATCGGCGCCACTTGCGGTAGTCACACTCATAATCCCCTAGTTTAGCCCCCTTCTTATTAGCCCTGCGTCAATTCAATGGGTGTGCGAGGACTGAGCAAGGCTTCTCCCCCATTGAGGGATTCGCGCGCTGTTACCTTCGCTCACACCATGACGGCGAATTCCGAATTATCACCGCTCCCCTTACACTGGGAGGTAGCTCACACACTTTGCCTTTGAGGGCACGTTTGGAAAGAAGTTTTCGCATGGATTTTTGCAGCGCTGAGGAACTCCGTCGCATTGGTTCACTGAAGTGGACGGGAGTTAAGCCCGCGGACGGCAGCGATGTCTTGGGCGCCTGGGTTGCAGAGATGGATTTCGGTACCGCGCCTTGTGTCGAGGAGCGCATGACCCGCGCGATTCGCGAAGGTTTACTGGGCTACAACCCCCGTTGGCTTGCGCCGGAGGTTGCCCAAGCTACTGCGCAATTCCAGAAGAAGCGCTTCGGCTGGGATCTTGAAGTTGATTCAATTCGCATGGCACCCGCTGTCCTTCCAGCATTGGAAGTGATGATCCAGTACATGGTGCGTCCCGGATCACCGGTTATCGTGCCGACTCCCGCGTACATGCCATTCTTGACAATTCCTCCCGCACTGGGGCATCCGGTCATCGACGTGCCCTCGTTGCACGATGATGCATACCCGGGTGGGTGGACCCTTGACCTTGAGGGAATTAAGGCAGGTCTCGAGGCCGGGGCTGGCCTAGTAATTCTCTGCAATCCGTGGAACCCCGTGGGGCGCGTATTAACAGAGTCCGAGATGCGAGCTTTACAGATGCTGGTGTCTCAGTACGACGCTTTGATCTTCGCGGATGAGATCCACTCCCCTCTGGTTTTGGATGGCCGAGGCTTTACCTCCTATGCGCGACTGGGCGCAGAATTTGCAGCACATACGATCACCGCAACTGCGGCAACAAAGGGCTGGAATATTGCCGGGCTACCAAATGCTCAGGTCATCGTTCCCGATCAGGAATTGCGAACGCGTTGGGATCGTCTGTGCCAGGAGAAGCTCCCCCATTCAACCTCAACAATTGGCGCACTTGGGACGATCGAGGCCTACACAAACGGTGATGACTGGCAGCACGAGGTCCTCTCCGTCATCGAAGGCAATATCCGCACCGTTAACGAGGCGCTGACCCCCACCGAGATCGACTTCCGTCCCCCGCAGGCAACCTACCTGACATGGTGGGGTTTCGAGGCCTACCCAGAGTTGGGCCCGAATCCTTCCAAGACTCTGCTCCAACGCGCGCACATCGCGACGAACGAAGGAATCACCCTGGGTGAGCGCTACTCGAAGTGGGTGCGTGTGAACTTGGCGTGTTCCCCGCAGGTTACTGAAGAATTGGTTTCTCGGGTTCTAGGCGTTCTTTAGGCCTTTCCTCACAGCCTGCGCCAGTCGTTCACTCCGCATCCAGAGCGGCCTCGATACCGGCAACGATCGTTGTGGATGCCTTTCGCGCGGCCTCCACCACGTCTTGCGGGTCGGTTTGCGCCTGCGCGAAAGACAGGTCTGAGACAACTGACATACCGGCAACACGGACTCCCAGTGCGTGGGCGGTTATTGCTTCAAGAACGGTCGACATCCCAACGCAATCAACGCCCAATTGTGCTAAGGCTCGACTTTCTGCACCTGTTTGATACTCAGGTCCACGAAGGAAGGCGTAGGTTCCCTCTCGACCACAGTGCTCACGCATCCTCTTGCTCATCTCACTGTCCCAAACCTGTGAGATGTCGACAAACAGGGGGCCATCAAATGGCGAGGAACCGCTGAGATTCATGTGATCTGTAATGACCATGACATCACCCAGAGACCAGTCACGCAGGCATCCGTTTGCATTGGTCACAATTGCGCGTTGGATACCCGCGCACGCAGCGGCGCGGATCAGTGCGGTGACAGCAAGAGGCCCGTGTCCCTCGTACAGGTGAGTGCGTCCGGTCGCAACCAGAACGGGGCCGCATTCGCGCGTGTAGACACGAAGTTCATTGCGGTGTCCATCCGCAACCGGGGCACTCACACCAGGAAGTGACCCCAAAGGCTGCGAGGCCGATGGCGCTCCCCACTGCTCATGAAGAGCATTCGCTAAGCCTGATCCCAAGACGACCAATGCGAAGGGAACTCCCCCGCAAAGGGCGCGAATCTGCTCCGCGGCGAGCGTGGCCTCGGGATCAAAAAGAACGGAAGAAAAACGGGGATCAGCTGTCAAAGCACACCTTCTTCAACTTTTAGCCGAGCGTATGGGAAGGCGTGGATTCCTGCGCACGAACGCGACGCGCACTGGTCAGCCAATAACCGCAGAAGCCTACGAGAAGGGCAAGAAGGATTCCGATGTTGGAACCGGCCCAATCTCCCTCTCGACCTCCGAGCGGGCCAAGGAGATAGCCCTGCCACGCGAGCCACGAGGCATTTGCATTGACAACGAAGCCCCAGCCAACGAAGGAACCGACAGCCAGTGTGACGATTGCTCCCCAGTTAACGGAACCGTAGCGTCCCGCTGATGTGAAGAGTGAGGGCTCGTCGTAGTCCTGATGACGGAGCGCGATGTCAGCAAGCATGACGCCGCCCCAGGTGGCAATGACCACGCCAAGGGTTGTGAGGAAGGCAGTGAAAGGAGTGAGGAAAGAATCGGCGAAGAAGACAACGACGATCGTTCCGATGGTCATGATGGTGCCGTCGATTGCGGTGGCTACAGGGCGGGTAACCGGGACGCCAGTTGCCAGAAGTGAGAGGCCAGAGGAATAGATATCCATAACGATTCCACCGACTAGGCCAAGGATTGCAACGATCGCAAAGGGGATGAGGAACCAGGTCGGAAGAATTGTTGTCAGCGCGCCGATCGGGTCGTTGCCGATGGCTTCAGAGAGAGTGTCGTAGTTGGAACCGACCAGCAGCACACCGAAGATCACCAAGATAATGACGGGCAGCGCGGCACCTGCGGTCGTCCAACCAACGACCCCGGCGGTTGAGGTCTTGCGAGGAAGGTAGCGTGAATAGTCCGCTGCTGCGTTAATCCATCCGAAACCAAAACCAACCATGAGCATGCACATCGCACCCAGGAGCATTGCGAAGGGGGCCGCGGGACGTGCAGAAAGGACTGTGAAGTTGATTGTCGAGGCCGAGAGCAGAAGGTAGACGATCGTCAGGATTGCCGTCGCCCAGGTGATCCACGTTTGGACCTTCATGATCGCTTCAAATCCGAGGATGCCCGCTCCTGCTGCAAGGACAACAACGACGACCAAGGCGATGATCTGTGCAAGCAGGTGGTTGCTAAAACCAAGCGCTCCCATGACGGTCGCGGTTGCCTGAACCGCCATGATGGCAAGGAAGGTCTCCCACCCAACAGTGAGGATCCAGGAGATTGCTGCGGAGATACGGTTTCCGTTATATCCGAATGCCGCGCGAGAGAGCACTAGGGTTGGTGCAGATCCTCGCTTGCCGGCGATAGCGATCAGTCCACACAGGAGGAATGAGAGTGCAACGCCAACAACGCTCACAAGGATCGCCTGCGTGAGTGAAAGGCCAAAGCCCAGCACCCACGAACCCCAGGAAATACCGAGGACAGAGATATTAGCGGCAAACCAAGGCATGAATAAGGACGATGGTGTGCCTTTTCTTTCAGATTCGGGGATCACATCTAGGCCGGCCATCTCGATGTTTAGACCAGACGAAACCTGAGTGGTCTCACTCATGAACAATGCTCCTCTGCATTCGTCTTCCCGCAGTTCATGTGGCTCTCAATCCACACTATGAACTATAGGGAAAGCAAGCAGCCGAAGGGTAGGTGCTCACGAAACTAATTCGAGGGATTGCCCACACCTTCAAAGGAAGAGATGCTGCGGCGGCGTGAGAGAAACGCTCACTGAAGTCCAACAGGAACCTCCACACGTAGAAAACTGTCCCGTCAATAAAGAAGCCCTATTCATCCTCCTCAGGCGTCCACTCACGATCAACCCACTGACTCAGGAGCGGACCAGCATCCGGACGCAAATAACACTCCAACACGTCTAGAGGCGAAAACTCAACAACATACGACAACGCCGAAAGAAGATCATCATTCCACGTCTTACATGAGAAAAATACACCTTCACTATTTCGTATACCCACAAACCCATGCCAAGGCTTTGAATCCACCGGAACCAACGACCATCCCGGACGCATAGACAAATTACAAACAAGACGAAGAGGCTGAAACCCCAGACTTTCACGAAGAGGATTCCCATAGTTCAAAGCTAAACAATGCCCCATCACATGCAAACTACTCGACTGAAAAACCGGAGCACCTCGCTGATTACGCTCATACATATAAAACGAATAGATTCCGTCGCGAAGATCAGCAGCTTCAGGTTCGTCCGGTGGCCCAGGAGGACTAAAAACAAGGAAACCCTCTTTTTCCAAGTTACCGGTCGCCTTAAAACCCCAAGTAGCATAAATCACCTGACCAAGACGCTCACTAAAATCCAACAGGCACCTCCACGCCTTTTAAAATGCCAGTTCTTATCAGTTCTGATACTCCGACCGGTTTCCCGAATTCATTAAGGATTCTCAATTGACGCACCCCACCGCACTCGCTTTCCCACGATGCAGCAATCCCGTGCTCAATCTGCCAGCCCTCAGGCATATGGCCGGTAAAAACATACTGATAGTAGGGTCGATGCACTGAAGCAGGGGGAAGCCCCGTTTTTCAAAAGAGGTGACGCGACCGTCTTCAACAGCGCCAAGAAACTTTCCATTCGGACCTCCAACGTGGTCTGAACCAAAGCTCTCGTCCATGCTCCCACGCTACAACCACGCCCCTACAATCTCAAAATTCAAAAGACGGTCCAGAAAACCTTCACAAAACGGAAAAGCAGCCGGGCGAACTCAACATGTCCACCCGGCTGCCTCGGCCTCGAAAATCGAGAAACTAACTACGGCGAACCCAGTTCCGCAGAATTCCACCATCTTCAGACATATATGCATCCAGCAATTTTTGGGAATCAACAGGTGCAATATGCGCAAACTCAGTGAGTTCTCGGTGGGTGGGGAACATTGTGCGGACGGTCAAAGGCAGGACTTTTCCGTCCAACTCAAGCCCTCCAACCCAAGGAAAGAACTGCGAATACACGTAA
Source organism: uncultured Actinomyces sp. (assembly GCA_938030835.1). Classification (GTDB taxonomy): domain Bacteria; phylum Actinomycetota; class Actinomycetes; order Actinomycetales; family Actinomycetaceae; genus Pauljensenia. Next base: position 5,446 of record CALHID010000226.1, read on the forward strand.
GGATGCGCAACGGGATCAGAATCAACCTGCGGAATGATGATCGGATCCCAACCTAGATAACTACGTGCGAACTCGCCCACGTGGATAATCGCGCCCTTTGCCGTCCAATCCTCGAAGGGAGAAGCAACGAAAGTCGAGCGATCCTCCCAACGCTCACTGGGACCATACTTGTACAGCAAAGTGCCCCGATCATCATGTTCGGTCCACAAGTTATGCCAGCAGATCCCGCTATCCCACGTCAGTGCAATACCAGTGCCGCGATTCATCCAGAAAGCGCCAGAGGATTTAGCGAATTCGATCAGTTGACTGGTAGTACTCATGACAGAGACCGTCCCTTCAAGATTCCCAGTTCAACGCACTCGGCAACCGTGAGTAGCTCGCCGCCGTAGAAAAAACGCACCTCCCGCGCGCCGCCTTTCGCGCCGAAGTTCGGTGCAGTCACTCCGGTGACGATCAACGCATATTCGGGAAGCTTCGCAATCGTGTACGCGTAGTAGGGCGAGTGAACATCGGTGATTACCAGGCAGCGCTGCTGGAAAGAATAGGGCTTGCCGTTCGGGTCAACCTGCCACACGCGCGAAAGATAGGGGTAGCCGATCATATCGACCATGTCGCCGTACTTAGAGGTGTAGGCCTCCAAGCTGGCGAACTGCTCAATGCTGGAACGCAGCAGTGAAGAACTCACCTCTTCACTATCCATCAACCAACGCCAAGGACCCTGCGGTTCCTTAGGCTCTGGAGTCATCGTTGAATCCATGTATTTCACCTTTCCGCGAGATGTTTCCCATCATATGCCACGAAAATGTCATCTTGCGGGCTTCGAAAGCCACTGCGATAAAAGCGGTCCCGCATCCGGACGCAAATAACACTCCAACACATCCAAAGGCGAATACTTAACAACGTGAGAAAGACCTGCGAGCAGGCGAAAATCGCTCGTTTCGCAGGGATAGAAGTTCCCATCGCCCGAGCGAATTCCAAGGTAATCATGTCGAAGTGAAGAACCCGTGTGAACCATTGTCCACCCCGAACGGATCGAAGCGCTGTCTCCCAGCGTCAATTTGGGAAAACCGTATCGAATGCGCAGAGGGTTTCCATAGTTCTGAAGGACACAGTGGTCGAAAACGTGCCGATTAGTCGTCTGGAACAGAGGAGCACCTCGGGAAGCGCGCTCGCAGTAGTAGAAGGAATATTTACCCTCTTGGTAATCAGCTTCTTCGTGGGGAGCGGCAAAAACTCCGGCGTTGAAGACAAGCCCACCGGCAGCGGCGAAGCTCCCAGTGACCTTCATTCCCCAGGCGTCATAAAGCACCTCAGCGAGGCGATCAGCAAAGTCCGTCAGGCACCTCCTCAGGCATCCTTGTCTTCACCGAAGCGTAGTATCTTTCGAATCCACTCAAACCTGACAAAGCTGCCATGCTTTTACGCTACATCCACTGAGCGGCTCTCTGCCAAATTTCAACAGATTAGACGTCAGAATGTGGTCATCAAAAACCTTGGGGTGGCCGTGTTAAGCGGCCACCCCAAAGAAAGATTGCGAGCAGAAATAATAACTACATCGCCAGGTTTGTTAGCGTCCCAATTCCTGCGACCTCAACCTCGACGCGTTCACCATGCTTGAGCGGTCCGCCGGCCGGGGTACCGGTCAAGATGACATCTCCGGGAAGAAGCGTGCAGATACCCGACACATAGGAAACAATTCGCGCAACGGAATATCCCATTTGAGAGGTGCTTCCGCTGCCCCGTTCTTCCCCATTGATGCGGACCGAAATTTCAGCATTATCGGGATCAAAATCCCCGCCAACAGTGATCCACGGGCCCAGCGGGCACGCGGTATCCCAACTCTTCGCGCGACCAAGTGCTCCCCCGTCATCGCGAGCTGCATCCGCAGCGGTCAAGTCATTCGCGCAGGTGTAACCCAAGATCACAGAACTTGCTTCTTCAACGCTGACGTCCTTGGCCAGAGTCTTAATAACCACGGCAAGCTCGGCCTCGTAAAAGACTTCTTGGCCCCACGAAGGGAAGACGATCGGATCATCCGGGCCAATGACGGCGGTATTTGGCTTGAAGAAGACGGAGGGACGCGCAGGGTCCTCACTGCGCTGCTCGCCAGGTGCCGGGTAGTTTCCGCCCAGACCAATGACTTTCGACCTGGGGATCACCGGAGAAAGCAAACGAACTTCATCCAGTTCAAAGATCTGGCCAGAGGGTTCAACCGGCGAGAACAAAGGATCGCCCTTCAAACCAACAATCCGGGTCGATTCATCTTCCAAAGCCCCGTAGTGGATAGAGCTTCCTTGCGAGAAACGAGCGATGCGCATCGCGACCTCCTAAGTCTTGCCAGTAGCCTAACGCGAAGCGGGGTCTGCAGACCAAATATCACCGGGAAGGTCGCCGGGAAGAAGGTCATTACCCTGCGCAATGAAGACAGGATCTGCGATGCCACGACGACGCTGGGCCTCGTAGTCGCGAAGAGCACCCAGTCCCCACGGTGCAAGGACAATCAAGGCAACCAAGTTCGTCAAGGTCATAATGGCCATCGCGATATCGACGGAATTCCATACAAGATCCAGAGTTGTCAACGAACCGATCACGACCGAGGCAACGGAGATCACTCGAACAGTCCAAGTCGCAGCCTTCGACTTCACGACGAAGGACAGATTGATTTCGGAATAGACGTAGGCCGCAATGATCGAGGAGTATGCAAGCACGAAGATCAGAATCGACATCGGCATGATGGTCCACTGCCCCAGCTGGTCGGCGACAGCAAGTGTCGTGAGGTTCGCGGGGTTTGCCTCGGGGTTCGACCAGACCTTTTCGCCGGCAATCAAGATGACGAAAGCGGTTGCAGTACACACGATGATCGTGTCAACGAAAACGCCCAGCGACTGGATGAGGCCCTGACGAACAGGGTGAGCGACGGTGGCGGTTGCAGCGGCGTTGGGAGCAGTACCCTGACCGGCCTCGTTGGAGAAGAGGCCGCGCTTCGTGCCGTTGATGACCGCAGCGATAATTCCGCCGCCGAGGCCTGCAAGCGTCGGTTGCGGGGCAAAAGCACTTGCGAAGATTTGTCCCAGAACAGAGCCGAACTTAGGCAGGTTCATCAGGCAGATGACAGCGACCATCACGACATAAACAGTCGCCATAATCGGTGCCATCCATTCGGTCACGCGAGCAACGGTCTTGATTCCACCGAAAATCACCATTGCCGAGAAGACAAAGAGCAGTGCTGCAATGACCAGGTGTGCGCTGGAAAGGCCGCCAAGTCCCGGAAGAGGCTCGCGGCTCGAGGGGCTGAGGGCACCCAGAAGAGTCGTGGCGATCGCGTTGGACTGTACGGAGGTGATGACGAACGCACAGGTCACAACCGTGATGACTGCAAAGATGCTTGCCAAAACCTTATTCTTCATGCCTAGCGCAATGTAGTAGGCAGGGCCTCCGCGGAAGGTTCCGTCAGCGGAACGAACCTTGAAGATCTGCGCAAGCGTGGCCTCGAAAAAGGCGGTCGACATACCGACCAAGGCAACAACCCACATCCAGAAGATCGCACCAGGGCCACCCATGAGCAGCGCAACGGCCACGCCAAAGACGTTACCGACGCCCACGCGTGCGGCTAGGGAGATCGTGAATGCTTGGAAGGAGGAAATTCCACCCTGTGCGCCACCGCGAGAACCCGAAATTGAACGGATCATTTCAGGGAATTGACGGATCTGCATGAATCGTGATCGCACTGTGAGGTAAAGTCCCGTGCCAATCAGGATCCACACGGTCAGGTGCAAGGTGATCCAGTCAGCGATGTTTTGGATGGACTGTGCCAGATCCGCCATTCGTTCCTCCGCTATCTACTTTCAATAAGGTTGTGGGTCAGCGCCTCGAAGTCTATCGCGATGGGGCAATCTTCTTCGCTTTTAGCCGCAAACTGGACGCAAATGCAGGGAGGTCTGGGAAGATAGAAGCATGAGCGCTCCGTTAAACGAACTCCTCGACGATCTGGAAGATCGCGGTTTACTGACCGACGATGATGCCCTCTATGAGGCATTTTCATCGTGGGCATCATCAACGGGGCGTCCTCTCTACCGACACCAAGATGAGTCTTTGATTGAGATTTTGTCGGGAAACCACGTCATTGCAGCAACGCCCACGGGCTCTGGCAAGTCAATGATTGCTTTGGCTGCGCATTTTGTGTCCATGGCACATGGCGGCCGCTCGTACTACACGGCGCCTTTGAAAGCACTGGTCTCAGAAAAGTTTTTCGACTTGGTATCGCTGTTTGGCGCTGACAATGTCGGAATGGTGACGGGCGATGTCTCATTGAACGCAGACGCTCCGATCATTTGCTGCACCGCGGAAATTCTGGCAAATCAGTCCCTGCGTGAAGGACCGACACTCGACGCGGACATGATTGTTATGGATGAGTTCCATTTCTATGCTGATCCGCAACGAGGCTGGGCGTGGCAGGTTCCACTCCTTGAGCTCACGCGCCCACAGTTCATTGCAATGAGCGCGACGCTTGGAGATACGACTGTTTTCCGCAAGCAATGGACGGAACGCACGGGACGGCCGACAGTAGAAATTACCGACGCACAGCGCCCTGTTCCCTTGGAATACGACTATGTTGTTGACACTCTTCAGGACACGGTCGAGCGTCTACTGTCAGAGGGGCGCCACCCGATCTACATCGTTCATTTCTCGCAAAAAGATGCGGTTGATACGGCCTCGTCATTGATGGACCGAAAGCTTGTTTCACCCGAGGTCCGCAGCCAAATCGCGCGTGAACTCTCATCAGTGAGTTTTACAAAAGGTTTTGGGCAGACTTTGCGCGGACTCCTCTCCCACGGCATCGGCGTTCACCACGCGGGAATGCTACCCAGGTATCGCCGACTTGTTGAGCGCCTCACCCAACAGGGGCTGCTTCCGGTTATTTGTGGAACCGACACCCTTGGAGTCGGCATCAACGTCCCTATTCGCACGGTTTTGCTGACCTCCCTGGTGAAGTTCGATGGAAGCAAGATGCGTCACCTGCGTTCGCGTGAGTTCCACCAGATTGCTGGACGCGCGGGGCGTGCGGGTTTTGACACCGTTGGTTTTGTCCGAGTTCTGGCCCCCGAGCACGAAGTGGAGGCAGCCCGCGAGCGCGCCCGTTTAACGGCTGCTCAAGAGGCGGCTCGCGATGAGCGCGAAG
>CALHID010000227.1 GCA_938030835.1 uncultured Actinomyces sp.
GGGGCTGCAAGTCGTGGCCGTCTTCTTCATCAACCCAGCGCGTTGTCCTGGTCGGTGCGGACGCGAAGCAATCGGTAGGGGACTGTGCGAGTGCCAGGGTCTTCGTGTCGAAGTTAAAGGTCTGAGCAGGAGTGGTCGATGATGCGAAGAAGTTGAACTTACCTGTAAGGGTAACCTGCTCGCTGGCCAGTCGAGTCGCTTCCGTAGGATCAGTTGTGCCAACTGCATAGGGCACCTGGACCTTGATCGTGTGCTGACCGGGGTTTGCTTTCTCTGCATCGTAGATATCGAGCAGTTGCTGCCAGCTAAGATCCTTGAACTGGATGTTCGCAGTGACCTGTGTGTGGTCAGAGTTGGCGGAGAACCAGGTGTAGGCGAGCATTGACGAGGTAGATTTCGCGTGACCTGCCCCCAACTTGGCTTCCTCTGGGACGCTCACGGTCAGTGCAATGTCGGAGTTGTAGGAGCTGCTGGAATCGTGGGGAGAGAGTCCTTGCGCAGCCGCAGCGCGGATTTCGGCCTCGTGGCCTGCAAGAAGCGTGGTGATCGGGATCTCCACTACGACGGTACCGTGATAGGTCGTGATCACGGGGTCGGTATTACACACAGTCGTCGTTGTAGAAGAGGCGTACTGCGAAAGAGGGAAGGTCTGGTCATCGGCTTGCGCACCGCGAGGTGCAAACATTGTTACCGTACCTGCGGCGAAAAGAGCCAGCGCAGCTCCTGTAGCCAGAACTCTCCGGCTTTTCCTCATTATGTCCCCCAGTTTTTGATGCGTGTTTAAAACGTCGTGATTCAGGATTTTTTCAGTGTACTCATTGTTGATACAAAAGCACATCGTCTACTTGAGAGCTTAGCTTTGGATTGAATGTTCTACAAGGCGCGGTCGTAGTGTTCACAGGTGAACCCCCTCTGTTCCATTGCGCACTTGACGCACCCGCCGCACTAGGCCAATTTTTCCAGCAATACCGCGCATTCCATGTGTTCAGTGTGGGGGAACATATCGAAGAGTCGTGCCTGTAGCGGGGAGTAATTCGGCATTCTTTTTAAGTCGCTCGCAAGCGACTTGGGGTTGCACGAGGAATAGATCACGTAGCGCGCGCGTGAATCATTAATCCACTCTGCGAAAGCCTCGCCAATGCCGCGTCGCGGGGGATTGACGACGATCGCCTCGGGAGTGGCATCAATGCCCTGGTTGAAAGCCCACTCTTGCGCGTCACCGGCCACGAACGCGACGCGATCGCTCACCCTGGCATCGGCAGCGGTGCGCTGGGCCGAGGCAATGGCCTCGGGTGAAATCTCAACTCCACTGACGCGCTCAACTCCGCCAAGCGCAGCATGCAGTGCAAAACCGCCCACTCCGCAGTAGAGATCCCACAGGGAAGACGCCCCGCTTTGTTGTGCCCAGCTCGCGACCTGTCGATAGAGCTGCGAGGCCACGTCCGTGTTGGTTTGCGAAAACGAGCGCGGTCCCAAGTGAAGTTCAACATCGCCAACAAGCATGGGCAGTGTTTGCTGTTCAGAAATGACGATTTCTTCATCGCCTTCAACCAGTGCGGCGTGTGCGGGCAGGATATTAACGGTGACGACCTGGGCCGCGGGAATGAGCGAGTACAGCAGTGAAAGTTTTGAGCGCAGCAGGGCTAGGTCGCGCTTTGAGCGCATGACGAAGCGGATCATCAGTGCGTCATCAGTTCCCTGCGTGACCAGGATGTGCTTGAGTTCGCCACGCCTGCGCGCAATATCGTAGGGCTCCAAGTGGAGTTCGCGGATGAAAGCTTTTAAGGGTTCGATGGTATCTGCGATGACTGTTGTGTGCGCAATGCAGTGGGGGAGATCTACTCCTGCGTAGTTGGGCGCGCTTCCTGTGATCCCCAAAGTTGGGTGCTCGGCGCTTCCGCCGACCGCAAATTTTGCTTTGCTTCGGTAGTGCTCAGGCACTGATGTGGCGGCGGGCAGCCATTTCATTTCCGAGGCCTGGGGCAAGGTTGCCAGTAACTCGCAGGCTTCTTTTTGGCGCTGCGCAAGTTGGATGTCATAGGGAGTGGGCATGAGGGGGCACGAATGGCATTCCCCGCTTGTTAAATGTACGCACTCCATCGCTTCATCTTGGCATCTTGGAAGTGTCTTCGCCACAACGAGAAGGTCTGTTGAGTGCAAGTGGAGGAATGTGTTCGGTGTTGGTGGCGTTAAGATTTCGCCATGACCGAGAACCCGACTGATCGTGTGTCCCAAGAGCCGACCGAGGTTCCAGCGGGAGCGCTCGCGGCGGGCGAAACCATGCGTATCGATACATGGCTGTGGGCAACCCGACACGTGAAGTCCCGTTCGCAGGCAACCTCAGCTGCTCGTGCCGGTCACGTCAAAATTAATGGCGAATCGGTGAAGGCTGCACAGAAAGTGCGCGTGGGCGATGAGGTTCGTCTGCGAGTGGAGGGCTTTGACCGTGTTCTGATTGTTCGCAAGCTTCTTGCGAAACGACTGGGTTATCCCTTCGCGAAACTGTGCTACGAAGATCTCAGTGAGCCGAGGCCTCGGCTGGGGGTTGCCTTCGCCCAGCGTGAACGCGGCAGTGGGCGCCCGACAAAGAAAGAGCGTCGGGATATGGAGAAATTCCGTGGAATGAATTCCGATTTTTCCGCGGATTTTCAATGGTAATCGGCAGGGTTGTCGATTCTTAGAAAGTAATTTTGGAAATTGGGGAATAAAACCCCTCGAAATAAGTTGAGTATGTCAGACTCAAGTTTTGATGTAGGGCTTGCGGGCACAGTAGCTGATCCGTAAACTTGAGTGCAACAGACTCAAGGTGGTCTGAAGGTCGAAACCTCGGCCACCACAACAGAAGACGTACAAAGCGCGGCATCGCCTCGGCGACAATTTCCACCACGCTTTGATGAAAGGAAAAACTTATGGGACGCGCAGTAGGTATTGACCTCGGCACCACGAACTCCGCAATCGCAGTACTTGAAGGCGGAGAACCCACAATCATTGCAAACGCAGAAGGCACGCGTACGACCCCCTCGGTCGTTGCTTTCTCCAAGACCGGCGAGGTCCTGGTTGGCGAAATCGCCAAGCGTCAGGCGGTCACGAACGTTGATCGCACCATCTCTTCGGTCAAGCGCCACATGGGCACTGACTGGACCGTCAACATCGACGACAAGAAGTACACCGCACAGGAGATCTCCGCACGAATCCTCTCCAAGCTCAAGAGGGACGCAGAAGAGTACCTCGGTGAGCCCGTTACCGACGCGGTCATCACCGTTCCTGCGTACTTCAACGACGCAGAGCGTCAGGCAACCAAGGATGCCGGACAGATCGCAGGCCTGAACGTCCTGCGTATCATCAACGAGCCGACCGCTGCGGCACTGGCCTACGGCCTCGAAAAGGGCAAGGAAGACGAGCTCATCCTGGTCTTCGACC